>NZ_JBHVZR010000004.1:0-280290 GCF_042879835.1 Pseudarthrobacter sp. NPDC058329 | reverse complement strand
ACCACCCAGCCACCACGGGAAAACGCGGCAACCAGACAGCAAAAATTTGAAACCAGCTGTAAAAACCAGACCACCCACAGGGGCGGGCAATCCAGTCAATTCAACCAATCCATAAAACAATTGGTATCAACAAACTTGGCACACTATTGAGTTCTCAAACAACAGACACACCCGGCACCACCACAACAAATTCCATGTCGAGGATCGCTCCGGAGCAACTTTCCAAACTTACCCGAACCCCCACCCCAAATCAAATCCACATTTCCAGGACCTTCATCAGCAGGAATCCGCCCCACACCACCCCAGGAGCACTCAAAAGCACTACCAGAATCGGCACAAATTTTTGGGGGATTGGCCGCCCGCGGTAACCAGCTCAACGCTGTCTCCCTCGCGGCGACTTAGAAAACAATACACCCCCACAGGCCCCTCCCCAAATCCCCTATCGAGGGGGTGCTGAACCCCGGAAACCCGCGGCAGAACAGGCCATAGGCAGCATAGGAGAGCCATCCGCCGTCGTACTCCATTCCTGTGCGGTGCGACACAGCCTGATTCGGCGAAGCTCAACCGGGTGGGCGGCTTAAATGCAGAAGGACCGGCAACCGTGAGGTTGCCGGTCCTTCTCAAGCAGCTGGTATCAGCAGGGCGGAATTACCAGGAAGACTTGGTGATGCCCGGAAGCTCACCGCGGTGAGCCATGTCGCGGAAGCGAACACGGGAGATACCGAACTTCTGGAAGGTGCCGCGGGGACGGCCGTCGATGATGTCGCGGTTACGCAGACGGATCGGGGACGCGTTGCGGGGCAGCTTCTGCAGGCCCAGGCGGGCGGCTTCGCGTGCTTCGTCGGTTGCGTTTTCGTCAACCAGGGTCTTCTTCAGCTCGAGGCGCTTTGCAGCGTAACGCTCAACGATGACCTTGCGCTGCTCGTTGCGAGCAATCTTGGACTTCTTAGCCATGTTTAGCGCTCCTCTCGGAATTCGACGTGCTGGCGGATCTTGGGGTCGTACTTCTTCAGGACCATACGGTCCGGATCGTTACGACGGTTCTTGCGGGTTACGTACGTGTAACCCGTGCCCGCAGTCGACTTGAGCTTGATGATCGGACGTACGTCCTTGTCCTTAGCCACTAGAGCTTCACCCCACGAGCGAGAATGTCGGCGACGACAACGTCGATGCCGCGTACGTCGATGGTCTTGATGCCCTTTGCAGAAACCTGCAGCGTGACATTACGGCGCAGGGACGGAACCCAGTAGCGCTTCTTCTGGATGTTCGGATCGAACCGACGCTTGTTGCGGCGGTGCGAGTGCGAAATGCTGTGCCCAAAGCCCGGCTCGGCTCCGGTCACTTGGCAGTGTGCTGCCATGACTTCTCCTCAAGAATTGAAAGTAATGATCCGCATATCTGCTGCTGGACCATGCTGCTAAGGGCGACCCAAAATGAAAGAAGGGCAACGGTTAGTCACGCAACTTGAGCCCCTAACTACCGGTCGCCCTGGAGAAATTACCGGGCAACCGGAGCAATTGCGCACGCTCCGCGCACTTAGCGCCTACCAAGTCTACGAGTTCACGCAATTAAAGACCAATCCGGCCTCCGAGGGTGTATAAGGAGGCTCTGAAACTAGAGCCTGGTGAACTGGGGGTACTTCGGCTTGAGGCCGTCGCCGGAGGACTTTCCGGCGACCCGGCGGACAACCCACGGACCGGCGAACTCCCGCACCCAGCGCGCATTCGCACGGACAGCCTCGAGCCGGCCGAGTTCCGGCACGGGCCTCATCGGCGGGACCTCGAGCGAATAGTCATGCTCCAGGACATCCAGCACGCGCTTGGCCATGTTGGCATGTCCCGCGGCGGACATGTGCATCCTGTCCTGCGCCCACATGCCCCAGTCGTAGTACTCGCTGAAGCGCCAGTAGTCCACCAGCAAGGCATCATGGTCGCCGGCGATGCCGCGGACCAGTTCGTTGTAAATGGCGGTGCGGCCACGGGTGGTGCTGAAGACCTTCGAACCCCGGGAGTCGAAACCTGTGAACATAACCACGGCGGCGCCGGTGGCGCGCAATGTGGCGATGGCGGCGTCGTACTCCACCAGGAGGTCGTCGATGTCTATCCTCGGGCGGAGAATGTCGTTGGCACCCGCGTAGATAGTCACGACGGTTGGTCGGAGTTCGACGGCGGCGTCCACCTGTTCAGCCAGAATCTGGCGGAGCTTCCTCCCCCGGATGGCGAGGTTGGCGTAGCCGAAGCCAGGATCGGCGGCGCCCAGCTGCTCAGCCACACGGTCCGCCCAGCCACGGACGCCGTTGGGGCGGGTGGGATCGTCGTCGCCCACGCCCTCGGTGAAGGAGTCACCAAGGGCCACAAACCGGGTAGTGAAATCCATTCGGCCAGTCTGCCACCAGTTGCTGGGAGCAACCAACCGCGGGACGGTGCCTAGCCTTCCCGCAGGATCCAGTGGTCGGAGTCCAACCGGCCAACAACCTTCTCACCAATGCGTGCCAGGTCCAGCACGTCCTGCTCCGTCAGAGCGTCCAGGAACAGGTCCCGAACGGTCTCGACGTGACCGGGCGCAAGTCCCACGATGGTTGCCATGCCCTCTTCGGTGAGGTGGGCCGTGGTGACGCGGGCGTCGTGCGGATGTGGACGGCGTTCCACCCACCCCCGCTTCTGCAGCTTGGTCACTACGTGCGAAAGCCGCGACAGGGATGCGCTGCTGCGGGCGGCCAGCTCACTCATCGGCAGGAACCGGTCTTGGGCCTCAGACAGCATGGCCAGGACCGTGTAGTCGAAAAGGGATAGCTTCCCCGCTGCATGGAGCTTGGTGTCGAGGGCCGCCGGCAGGAGCGTATTGATGCTTACGAGTGCCAGCCAGGCACGGCGTTCGTCGGCGGAGAGCCAGCGGGGTTCGGTCATGTGCCCATTCTACGAGAAGGGGGCGGTTGATCCTTCAACTAGCAGCAGTGCCGCCGGTAGGCTGGGCGCATGTATGTTGTCTCACTGAGCTACCGGGTCCCCCAGGACATCGTGGACTTTCACAACGACGCGCACATCGCCTGGCTGAAGAAGGCATTCGACGACGGCGTGTTCATCGCCGCCGGGCGCAAGGTTCCGCGGACGGGCGGGATGTTGCTCTCGCGGGCCGATCGCGCCACACTTGACGCCAGTTTGGCGCAGGACCCGTTCTATTCGAATGGTGTTGCGGACTTCGAGGTTGTGGAGTTCCACGCCGCGAGGGTTGCGTCGGGGTTCGAGAACCTGCTGGACAGCTAAGGTCCAACCAGGCCCGCCGTAGACTTTGCGGCGATCTTCTTCAGCCCGCCCTTTCGCGGCACCTTGACCGGTTGCGGCCACCGCGGCGTGAGCTGGTCACCCAATGTGACGCCGCGCAGTTTCCGGCCAAACAGCGGCAGGACCCAGTCGTGGACCCAGCGGCGCTGGCGCTGTTCCCATTCCCGCAGGCTGAGCTTTTCCGGCGGTTCCCAGTCCTTGAGCCGGATCTTATGCGGCACTCCCAGCTGGTCCAGCACCTGGCCCGCCAAGTACTTGTGGCCGGCCTTGGACATGTGGAGGCGGTCCGAGTCCCACATCCGGCGGTCGTGGAAGGCGTCGAGGCACCAGTAGTCCACCAGCACCGCGCCGTATTTGGCGGCGATGGCCCGGACCTGTTCGTTGTAGAAATTATTGCGTTTCTTCAACGGCTCAAGGAGAGCCGAAACCTTCACGTCAAAGCCCGTGAAGAGCACCAGCGTGGCCCCTGTTCCCGCGAGCTGCGCCACCAGCCTGTCATAGTCGGCCATCAGCGCCGCCATATCGGTCTTCACGTCCAGAATGTCGTTGCCGCCTGCGTAGACCGTGACGAGGGTGGGCCGCATGCGCAGCGCCGGCTCCAGCTGCTCGCCAATAACGTGCCGGAGCCGCTTGCTCCTGATAGCGAGATTCGCGTACCGCCACCCCGGCTGGGCCTTGGCAAGTTTCTCCGCCACCCTATCCGCCCAGCCCCGCACGCCATTAGGCAACCGTTCGTCCCGGTCCCCGACCCCCTCGGTGAAAGAGTCCCCCAGAGCAACAAACACCCGGCGCCCGGACTCAGGAAGCAAAGGTTCAGGACGCACCCCGCCAACGTAGCGGCCCAAGGAAAAGCGCGTACGACGCCGGGGTGAACAGCAAGTGCGAGAGCGTCACGGGTTTAGCCGCAGGACCTGATAGAGCGTCCGGGAAAAACCCGCAGGATCTGATAGGGCGTTTCGTAGGCGGCGGGAGGGACATCCGGCAGCGTGCGTCTAAGCGAGGAACGAGCGAGCACGCAGAGGATGTGCCTCCCGCCGGCCCCGGGCTTAGCCCTCGGCTTTGCCCTGGCGCCAATACCCCATGAAAGCAACCTGTTTCCGGTCGATCCCCACGTCACGGACAAGGTACCGCCGCATGTCCTTGATGACGGCGGCTTCGCCGGCAATCCAGGCGTAGAAGGGCATGGCGCCGGCGGGCATGTCGGGGTTTTTAGTGGCCTGGATTTCGGCCGTTTCCATCCGCTGGGGAGTCTCCCAGAGGATGTCCACATCCACGTTGACATCCTCCGGCTCGGGGCCCGCGCCGCCGTCGGCCGCTTTGATTCCCACCCAGCCGGGCACGGGCACTGCCTTGCGCACGGCTTCCTGAAGCAGTTCCCCGTGCGGCCGGGACCGGCCAATGGCGGCGCCCCGCGCGAGCCAGGTTATCTCGATGTCCGCGGGCGAGGAGAGTTCCAGGAAGTCGCCGGCCTCGGGGACCTCCAGGAAGGCGTGGCCTGTCATGTAGTCGGGCAGGCTTTCCAGAATGGCGGAGATGGCGGGGATGGCTGTCTCGTCGCCGGCGAGCAGGACACGCTGCGCCAGCCCGGGCCGCCATTCGATGCCGCCGTAGGCCTCTGCTGTGGAGCACTGTGCGGCGCGGTTGTTGGGGCCGATGAGGGTAAGGGCGTCCCCGGGCTTGGCGTTGAGGGCCCAACTGGCGGCGGGCCCTCCGTTGCCCTGGTCATCGAAGTGCATCACGAAGTCGACATCTATCTCGGGGTAGACGGTATCCAGGCGGGCCTGGCGGACGGTGTAGGTCCGCATGGAGCCGCGCACTGCCGGGTCCATGGCCAGCCATTCCCGGTACCAGCCGGACATGCTCATTTCGAAGACGGGCAGCGGAAGCTCTGTGCCGTCCGCCGCGAGGGACGGGATCATGAGTTTGATCCGGAGGTCGAGGGTGTCGCCGTTGACGCCGAAGTCCCGCAGCGAGTACCCGCCGAACGTGATCCTGCGGAAGTTCGGGCTAAGTTCCTGCACGGATGAAACGGTGACCTCAAACGCCAGGGTCATCGGCTCGGTGGAGGCAGCAGCAGTATCGCGGGTCTTCATGAAACGAGCTCCAGTTCGTTGGCGGGTATGTGGTGTCGGCCGATGGGAATGATCAGTGGAGTTCCGCTGACGGGATCCGGGATGACGCGGGATTCGAGTCCGAAGACGTTACGGACCAGCCCCTCGGTGACCACCTCTTGCGGCGCGCCCACTGCAACAACGGCGCCGTCTTTTAGGGCGATCACGTTGTCCGCATAGCGGGCGGCGAGGTTCAGGTCGTGCAGGACAATGGCCACGGTGGTGCCGCGCTGGCGGTTCAGGTCCGTCACGAGGTCCAGGACCTCCACCTGGTGCGCCAGGTCAAGGTACGTGGTGGGCTCGTCCAGCAGCAGGACGTCCGTTTCCTGCGCGAGGGCCATGGCGATCCAGACCCGCTGCCGCTGGCCGCCCGAGAGTTCGTCCACGTTCCTCTCAGCGAGGGCCAGCGTCTCAGTCGCTTCCAGCGCGCGCTGCACGGCGGCGTCGTCCTTCTCGCTCCAGCTGCGGAAGAAGCCCTGGTGCGGGTAGCGGCCGCGACCCACGAGGTCGCGGACAACGATGCCGTCAGGAGCTGTGGGGTGCTGCGGGAGCAGGCCAAGCGTGCGGGCCAGCTCCCGTGCCGGACGCGAATGGATGTCCTTGCCGTCGAGTGTCACGACGCCGGCCGCGGGCTTAAGGAGCCGGGACAGGCCACGGAGGAGGGTGGACTTTCCGCAGGCGTTGGCACCTACGATCATGGTTACCTTGCCTTCGGGAATTTCGGCGGTAAGCCCGTCCACCACGCAGCGCTGATCGTACTTCAGCGTCAGGTCCTTGGCGTTGAGAACTGCCACGTCAGGCATCCTTTCGGTTGGCCGTGACCAGGAGCCACAGCAGGAACGGGGCGCCGAGTGCACCGGTAATGACGCCCACCGGCAGCACCGTGCCGTCCAGCAGCAGGGGCGCCAGGTTGACGGCGACGTAATCCGCGGCAAGGACAATGAGGGCACCAACAAAGGCCGACGCCGGGAGGCTGGCTTTGCCGGTGAAGCGCCGGGCAATGGGCCCGGCGAGGAAGGCGACGAACGAGACCGGGCCGGCTGCCGCCGTCGCGACGGCTGCCAGTGACACGGCGATGATGACCAGGGCGAGGCGGGTGGCACCTACCCGAATGCCCAGGCCGGCGGCGGCGTCCGGCCCAAGTTCCAGAATGCGCAGGGGGCCGGCGATGGCAACGACTGCGGGAATCAGGAACGCGAGGGCGAGGGCCAGGACGCCTGCCCGGTCCCAGTTGGCGGAGTTCAGGGATCCGTTGAGCCAGACGAGGGCGTCAGCCGCGGTGCGGATGTCTGCGCGGGTCATCAGGAAGTTGACCACTGCGTGGAGCGCGGCGGCGATTCCGACGCCGGCAAGGATGAGCCTGTTGCCGGCGGCGTCGCCGCGGTTGGTCCCGCGGATCGCACCGCTGGAGATGGCGTAAATGATGGTGGCCACACCCAGCGCACCGCCGAGGGCTGCGCCGGAGACCGCCACACCGGAAGCACCGAAGACCACGATGGCCACTACGGCGGCAGCACTGGCGCCGTAGCTGATGCCGATGACGTCGGGGCTGGCCAGCGGGTTGCGGAGCATGGTCTGGAACAGGGTCCCGGCCAGGCCGAATGCGAGGCCGATCATGGTGCCGATGACAGCCCGCGGAAGCTTGTTTTCCATCACGATGAAGCTGGCCCCGGGTATTTTTTCACCGCCGGTCAGGTGCGCGAAGAGGATCCTGAAAAAGTCCGGAATGGTAACGGTGTAGCTGCCCAGCAGGACCGACACGGCAAACAGGATCACGACGGCGGCGGCCAGGAGGGCGGTCCGGTTCAGCAGTCTCCTGGTACCCCGTTGCCCTATCAGTTTTGGTCCTTTAGACCCTGTTTTAGCAGCCATATCTGATGGGGCAACGGGGGTTTTGGCGGTGACCGTCACAGTCCGGCCCCCTTGCCCCGGCGGATCAGCCAGACGAACACCGGTGCGCCGACGAGGGCGGTCATGATGCCGGCCGGGACTTCGCCGGGGAGGAGCACCACGCGGCCGATGATGTCCGCGCCCAGGAGCAGTACCGGCGCGAGGACCAGGGAGAAGGGCAGGATCCAGCGGTAGTCGGGGCCGGTGAGGAAACGGACGGCGTGCGGAATGACCAGGCCCACGAAGGCGATGGGGCCGGCAAGGGCGGTGGCGGAACCGCACAACAGCACGATTCCGAGGGCGGTGATGCCGCGGACCAGGCCCACGCGCTGGCCGAGGCCGCGGGCAATGTCATCGCCCAGGGCCAGGCTGTTGAGGATGCGCCCGGTCAGGAGCACGATAAGTGCTCCGGCGGCAAGGAACGGAAGCCCGGACACCACCACTGACCAGTCGCGCCCGGCGATCCCGCCCACCTGCCAGAAACGGAACCGGTCCAGGGTGTCCTGGCTGGAAACCAGGATGACGTTCATCAGTGAGTACAGGCCCGCATTGAGCGCGGCACCCGCCAGGGCGAGCTTGACCGGAGTGGCGCCGTCCCTGCCCAGGGAGGCGATGAGGTACACCACGACGGCGGCGGCTGCTGCCCCAACAAAGGCGAACCAGACGTAGCCGGAGAACGTGGCAATGCCGAAGACATAGATGCCGGTGACCACGGCCAACGCGGCACCGGCATTGACGCCCATGATGCCTGGATCGGCCAGCGGATTGCGGGCCACCCCCTGCATGGCTGCGCCCGCAAGGCCCAGCGCACCGCCGGCCAGGAGGCCAAGGACGGTGCGGGGGATGCGGGCGTGGACCACAGCGTGGTCGCCGTTGGCGGGATCGAACTGCGTGATTGCGTCCCAGACGGTGCCCAGGGGAAGGCCCCGGGCCCCGATGGCCAGGGAAGCCCCGGCCAGGAGTGCAAGTACAACAACGGCGGCCAGCAGCCAGGCGGTGCGCTTCCCCCCGAAAGCGCGGCCGTGGAGAGGACCAACAGGCCCCCTTGCCGGCACCCGGGTGCCGGCATCCCCCTGCCCGGAGGCCGCCGTCGTTGTACTGTGCGTCATGGAACGGTGCTTACTTCACTGCATCGGCTGCGGTGGCCAGCTGCGGCAGGAACGTGTCCAGCGACCACGGCAGGCTCAGCGGGGAGGCGGCGGAGATGGACAGCGTCAGGGTGTTGTCCGAATCAGCAACCAGTGCGCCGTTCTTGATGGCCGGGATCTGGCTCAGCAGCGGGTCGGCTTTGATGGCGTCAGCGGTGGAAGCGTCCGGAACCCAGGTCACAAAGACATCGGACTCAAGCTCGTTGGCCTTTTCTGCTGACCACGCAATGAAGAATTCCTTGGAGTCCTTGGAGTTGTCTTCAACCACTGGGGCCAGCTTCATGCCGATTGCGGAGAGGAAGCGGGGGCGGTTGTCATTGGCGGTGTAGACGTTGACGCCGTCACCCTTGGCGGGCTCGAGGTTGCCGTAGATGAAGCTCTTGCCCTCAATTTGCGGGTAGTCGGAGACCTTCTCCTTGATGGTGGCCTCGGTGTCCGAGATCAGCTTGGTGGCTTCAGCGTCCTTGCCCAGGGCCTTGCCGATGATGGACGTGGACTCCTGCCACGGGGTGCCGTAGGCCAGTTCGGGGTGGGCAACCACGGGAGCGATTTCGCTGAGCTTCTTGTAGTCCTCTTCAGTGAGGCCCGAGTAAGCCGCGAGGATAACGTCCGGAGTAAGCTTGGCGATCTCGGTGAAGTTGATGCCGTCGGCCTCGGAGTACTGAACCGGGGCCTTGTCCGAGCCAGTGCCGGCGCCGAGCTCCTCGAGGGCCGCATCCTTCCACGGCGTGGAGCCTTGGTCGTTGCCGCCCCACTCAACCTTGGGAACGCCCACCGGTACAACGCCCAAGGCAATGGCGACGTCGTCATTGACCCAGGAGACGGTGGCTACGCGGGTGGGCTGCTTCTCAATGGTGGTTTTTCCGAACACGTGCTCGATGGTGACCGGGAACTGCGCGCTGCTGGAGCTGCTGGCAGTGGAGTCGGAGCCGGAGGCAGCTGGGCCTGTGGAGCAGGCGGAGAGGGTGAGCGCCGCGGCGGCCAGGACGGCCGTGGCTTTGCCGGCTGACTTGAACAGCGTGCGGCGGGTGGCGCTGGGCACGGAGAAGAGGGAGGAAGCCATTGAATTCCTTAAGTGAATGATGCGAACTCAAGTAAGGCTAGCCTATCTTTGCAACGATTACGCAAGGCTTCTGTAACTTAATCCCCTTCGTGACGAACGGCACAGACCTTGGCGCATTTACCGTGCCTCAGCCACGCGGGGTCAGGTCCGGCCCAGTTTTCGGTATTCATCGGGCCGGAAGTGACCCCGCGTTGCCGTCAGCGGTACGAGAAGCTCATCAGGACAGCCTTCAGGGCACGGCCTTCAGGGCCCCAGTACCAGTCCTTCGCTGCATCGTCATCCGCGAACGGCTGGCCCGTGAACACCACGTCTGCAGTCAAAACGCGGTTGCCGAGCATAATGAGCCCGTTTTGCACTTCCCCGTCAGGCGAGACGGGTAATCCTGCGGTAAGCCCCATCCGATAATTTGAAACGCCGTCGTGGCGGTCAACAAAAAACGACGAATGGGGCGTGGGAACCGAGTGGCCGATAAGACCTGGTACCGGGTCCGTCTCAAGTACGGTCCGGTCGCCGGGACCGGCCACCACGTCCGCAATTTCGCCTGTGTAGATAGTGATTTCCGCCGGGCCAGTGGGATCTGACACCGTGGCAGTGCCCACAAACGGTGAGGCGGATGCCTCGAACAGCTCCGCGTGCCAGCCCTTTGGATACTGGAACGAAAGCCTGCCGTCCGGGAAAGTGAAGGTGGCCAGGCCCTCAGCGGGAGGAGTGGACGACGTCGCGCGTACACCTTCCGCCGTCGGGCTCGTACTGGCGGCGGGGGCCGTGCTCGTTGCCGCCGGGGCGGACGCCGCAGGAACCTGGGAATCGGCGCCGTCCGACGAGATGCTTGCCCCGCAGCCCGTCAACGTGAGAATTGCGGCAGCTGTCAGAGCCGGGAGGATGCCTGCGCAGTGTGCTGGGCGCATTTGTGGTGCCTTTCACGTAAAGGCCGTCAAACTCATCGGGTGTCAGATGCAGGACCCAGCGTTCCGCAGCTGCCCATCGGGGAGGATGAAGGCGAGTGCTTGATGTGCACCAGCATGGCACCGGCGCACCTTGGCAACCAGCGCCCCAGCAATATATCCATCGATTTGTTATGAACGTATTCCGCAGGTAACAGCTAGCGCAAAACGATGTCCACCGGGTTGGCTTCCGACCGCCAGGCTCCTTCCTGGCCCGCCCGCGGCTTAATGACCGGCGCCGTGAGCACCCCGGAACGGTTGGTGCGCTTGTCGCGGAGGATTTCGGTGACTGAACCAAGGTGCCGGGACAGGTCAATGACATTTTCGGGGGCGGCCAGCAGCAGCTGGAACCCGAATTCATGCAGCGCCTTGATTCCGGCCCCAGCGAATTCCTCAGATGCCAGCACAAAAGCTTCGTCCATCATCACGGTGCCGTACGTGGTGAAGCCCTGCTCGGCGATCCCCAGCTGGTAACTCAGCGCTGCGGCCATGATGAATGCGGTGAACCGCTGCCGCTCACCGCCGGACATCGAACCAGTGTCCGCGTGCATAAAGACCTCGGTCTTCTTCGCGCCGCCGCCCTTTCTGCCCGACGCCGGCCCGGCAACTTCCCGATGCTCCTTGCACTGGATAAACAGGTGACCACGGACATCCAGCACCTCGGCCCGCCAGCGCCTGTCTTCCGGTGCCTGCGAACCGAGCCGCTTGACCAGGGTTTCCAGTGACTTGTAGCCGGCGGTGAGCTCACCGTCGTCGTCCCTCTCACCACCTGCACCTTCGACGCGGGGACCATCGGACTTTGGCGGCCGGGTGTGCCGCGCCTTGAGGGCGTTCTGGATGGCATCCTTGAACTGCTTGGCCGTGGGAGGCAGGGTCTGCTTGATATCCAGTTCCAGGAAGCTGCCCTCGTGGAAGCTGACCTGTGAAAGGATGCCGTTCAGCGGGAGGATGCGGCTGGTGATGGAGCGGCGTTCCTCATCGAGCAGGTGCAGCAGGGTGCTGAAGGATTCGTGCGTGCGCTGGTTGAAGAACTGCCGGAATTCCGCTTCCTGGGCCGGCAGGCCGTCGCTGACAATCGCGTGGTACCGCGTCTCGAACTCGCCGGCAGCGCCGATTGTGGTCCCGTGGTCCGCCGAAATGGCACTGCCCCACTCGCGGACGAAGCCCTCGAAAATCCTGGTGAGGCGCTCGGCTGTGGCTTGCCCCCGGGACTCCGCCGTATGCAGTTCACCCAGCAGTGCGGTCTGCACCCGGTTGGCGAGGTTGTCCAGCTCGTGCATTTCCGTCACGTCGCCGAAATCGGCAAAGTACTGTTCCAGCGCGGTCACGGTGGCGTCCGACGGCGGCGCGTGGGCAAGGCGCCTGCGTGCGGCTTCCAGCAGGGAATCGGCAGCGGTCAGTTGCCTGTCCACGGCCTTGTACTCGCTTTGAAGGACAGCGGCTGCCTCGGTGCTGGACTGGTGCTTCCGCCGTACCTCCTCGATGGTGGCGCGCAGCGGCTCCAGGTCCGCCTGCGCTGCCAGGGCGTCCTTCAACCGCTGTTCAATCCTGGCCAGATCCCCGGCCGCGACTGCCGCCGACACCTGTTCCCAGGCGCGGTGGTCCTCGGCGATACGGCGCAGGGCGTCGAGTTGCCGGCTCATGCCCTGGTGCGAATCCTCGCGGGCCTGTGCCAGCTCCGCTGCTTTAGCCACGTCCTGCCGCAGGTCCGCCACCTGGCCGGCAACGAGTTCCAGCTTGGCGGCGTTGTCGAAGCCAAGGACGTAGTCCTGCCGGCCGGTGAAGCGGTCGTCCTTTTCCACGGTGTGGCGGTTGCGCTTGACCACCCCGCCCAGGCTCAGGCCGCGGTCCAGCCGTGCCAGCTCGTCCGGGTCCTCCACGCAGGGGTAAGCGAAGTCCAGCGCGATGCGTTCGCGGATCCAAGCCCCGGCTTCGGCGGCAACGCCCGAGGCGAGGATGTCCAGCTTGGTGAGCAGGTCGCCGTCGTGCACGTCCTCCAGCGCCAGCGCACCGCCGGCGAGCGGCTTGGAAACGTCCACGGCCCTCAGGGCGCCGCGCACCCTGTGGTCGTTGAGGTACCGGGTTACCGCAGCGAAATGTTCGCCGGGTACCAGCAGGGTGGTGGCGAGGTTCCGAAGCGCCCGCTCGGCGGCGGGCCGCCACTGCTCCTCCCCCTCGGCGAGGTCCATCAGTTCCCCGGCAAAGGGCATCCGGTCTTCTGCCACGCCGGTGGCGGCGGCGATCGCAGCCCGGTTTTCAATGCTCGACGGCGGCAGCAGTGACTTGCGCGTCTTCAGCGACACGAGCTCCTGCTCAGCCGCGGCCAGCTCGCGCTTTGTTGTTGCGTGGGCGTCGAAGGCTTCAAACCGGAGTTCCTGCAGGGCCTGGGAATTATCCTTGAGCTCGGCTGACCTTGCCGCCGCCTGCTCGTGCGCCTGTTCCCACCCCTCGGCGGTCCACTTCAGTTCGAGGCCGGCGTCGGTCAGTGCCTGACGTGCCGCCTCCTCCACCTGCTGGCGAAGTTTCAGGCCCACCCGGGCGTTTTCCAGGGATTGCTCAATGGCGGATATGGCGTTGCCGCCCTGGTTGTTGTAATCCGCCTCCAGCTGGCGCAGTTCCTTGGCCAGGCCGTCCCGGACGGCGCGCTCAGCCCCGAGTTCCTTGGCTTTTGCCTGTGCGAGCTCCTTGAAGCGGACCAGCATTTTCTGATGGACCGTGACGGCCAGCTGCTGCTTGTAGGCCTCGAACTCCTCGCCGGCCAGGTCCCGCAGCCGGTTGGCGTCCAGCAGCGCCTGCGCATACTCCCGGTTCAGCGCAGGGACCGGTGCGAGCTGGTCCCGCTGCTGTCGCACGTCCTCCAGCCGCTGCCTGATGGACATCAGGTTGCTGAACTCCTCCACGACGTCGTCCGCAGCCGCGAGCGTGGCCGGGGCGTCCAGGACCTGGTCGCGGAAGAAGGTGTTGACGCTGCCGCCCAGGCCCTTGCCCGCCTGGATGACGCGCAGGAGCGGAAGGGCCTGGTCCGAGTTGATGCCCAGCAGCCGGCGGAAGCGCTCCGCAAAGGCCTTATGCACGTCAAAGACCTGGGCGTCCGGGAAGATCGCCTCCAGAGCCGCCTTGGTGAACCGCTTGTCCGCGATGCCCTCCAGGGCCTCAAGGTCCAGCGGATCGTGGTCTACGAGATAAAAGCGGCCAACGTTCGACTCCGTCCCGTTCTTCGGCAGGTCAAACAGTGCCGAGACCGTCACCCGGGTACCGGCGGCGTTGTCGAACGTCAACGCGACGGCGGACCAGGTGGCGCCCGGCCGCTGGAAGGCACTCGCCGAGCCCTCCCCTACAGCCTTGTCGCCCACCTTGCCCCGCATGTACGTGAACGTGGTCCGCTTGTCCTCCACGGCACCGCCCGAACGCTGGGCAGCGGCCTCATTGGACCTCGGCCTCGCGTCGAAGACCCGCAGCATGGCATCAAACAGCGTCGACTTGCCGACGCCCGAGTTGCCGGTCAGCAGCGTCCCGTTACGGTCGACGTGCATCGTGTGCGCCCCGTGGAACGTGCCCCAGTTGACCACCTGCACCAGGGCAAGGCGCATCTGGCCAGGGTTCGTAAGCTCGCCCATCGGCAGCATGCTTGCGATGCTCACTTGGCTGGCTCCTTCGTGGCTGAGTACGACGACGGTGCTGCCGCCCCCGCCCCTTCGGCGTCATCGGGTTCCTCGCTCGTCTCAGCATCGAGCTCTATGAGCGTCTCTGTGCCCGTCGGGTCTGTGGTGGCTGCTGCCAGCGCCTCAATTTGGGCCGGGATGTCGCCGATGTTTTCGAATGGGAGGGCAAGGGGCAGGGCGTTGGAGATGGTGTAGACGTCGTCCAGGCCGGTGGGGAGGAGGAGTTGGCGGGCCAGGAGTTTCGTAATGGCCCGGTTGACGACGTCCGAGTCGCGGAGCGCGTCCTGCTGGCCCGCAGGCTGGTAGTGGGTGATCAGGTCGGCGATTTCCTCGCGGGTGATGGTGGGATCGGTCTGAGCGGTGACATGCCGGTCCAGCAGCAGGCGCATCCTCAACAGGACGATGGTCTCCACCCGGCTGAGTGCACGCTGCTGCCTCAGGATGCTGGAGCGGGTGCTGCCACCGATCGCCTCCGGGTCCACCGGGCGCAGGACGGCGATCTTTCGTTCATGATCCAGCTGCATGGTGAGGAACAGTTCGGACAGGCGGCTGCGCAGGATGACCTGGTTGTCCAGCAGGACGGTCCAGAGCTTTTCGTCCCGGCCGCCGTCCACGTAGGGACCTTTGAGCAGCTTCACCAGCGCCTGCCGCACCTTCATGGACAGGACGCCGGTGTCGCCGGGGAAGAGCGCGGCCCCGTCTATGAAGGTGTCGCGGGGGCTGAGGGCCTCCGTTTGAAGTCGTTCAGCGACCGATGCCGCCCGGGTTTCGACGGGCTCGGCCACCGGATCGGTGACGGGCTCAACCTCCGGGGCGGCCGTCGTCGTTATCTCTTCAGTCATCGTCAATCCTTTGGAAGCGTGACCAGCGGCAGGTAGGCCCTGCGCGTGGTGCCGTCTATCTGTTCGAAGTCCAGGGCGTCGAGGGCTTCGGTGTCGAAGCCCGCCCCGGCGTGCAGGGCGTGCGAGAGGAGCGCCCGGATGGTGTTGATGTGCTGTTCCTCCGGCGGCAGCTGCTTCCAGGCCTCGGAAAGGGTGCCGGCGCCGGCCATCGCGGAGCGGACAACGTCCGGTTTGGCCTTTCCGGTCCTCGGCGAGCGCACGCGGTCGGAATCGCTGAAGGCGATGGGGTCCGCGAGCTTGGGCGGCGCGGCGAACTCGTCCGGGTCAAACAGCTTCACCATGGACAGCGACTCGAAACCTGCGTTAAAGAGGACGGGTCCACCGACCAGCCCGGGACGTTCCCGTTCGTAGGGAAGGGAACGGATGGCCTGCTCGGCTTCCCGGAGGACCTGCCGGAGCCGTACCGACTGGCGGAAGTCATCACTTTGAACGTAGGTGTTGAGGCTTTCGCTGAGCTTGCCGTAGATCCGCTGGATCTGGCTGTGCTGCTGGCGAAGTTCAGCCACCAGGTTCTTCAGGGTCTCCCGGTCCTCCGGTGAGAGGTCGTCCGCGAACTGCCGGCTGAGGACCTCGCCAATGGCCGACCGGAACCTCAGCTGCTGCTGCGGGTCCTTTAGGAAGGCGGTGAAGGAACGGAAGGTCCTGCCCTCGGGGCTCTGGCGGAGCCGCTTGTCCGCCTCCAGCACCTGGGCCATGGTGGCACCCTTGGTCAGTGACTCCTCGATGATCTGGTTGCGCAGCCCGCCCACCAGTTCCTCGATCCGGTCGCGCATTTTCTTGTAATCGGCGGGCAGGCTCGCGGCTAGGTCAAGGATGTTTCCGGCGGCCTCAACGGCTTCGTCGTCATCCAGCAGGCCGTCGAATTCGCCGGAGCTGATGTCCTGGATCAGCTGCTGGCGGTCCTCGATCTCCTCCTCCAGCGATTCCAGGCGGGCGCTCTGGTCCGGGTTGGTCTCGTTGGCGAGCTTCTCGACGTCGCCCAGCAGCGTCCCGAGGCGCGAACCGTTGAGGGTGGACCGCTCGCTGGAAAGGCTGTCGAGGAACGCAAGTACGCGTGCCGCCGGTTCTGTGACTTCGTACACGATCTGGCCGGACTGGTTTCGGCGCGTCAGGAACTGGCGGCGCGTCCATTCGTCGCCAAAGGCCTTCCCGTTGGCTCCGCCGCCCAGGCCGGGCTCCTGCCGGCGAAGCTCCTCAAGGAAGGAGTCGACGTCGGCATGGAACTCCTCGAGCGGCAGCTGCGGCCGGGTGCGGGTGAAGGATGCCTGCAGCACGGCGATCACCCAGGGGGCGGAGCGCGTCAGGGCCCAGGCGGGTCCTTTGGTGAGGATTTCGAGGTCCCGGAGCCGGGCGCTGATGGCGTCAGCAGATGACCTGGCGGAGCGGGGCACACACTCTCCTTGGGCTGTCGAGGGGGTTGGGGCAGGAGCTCCAAACGGAAAACTGCCAACAACAAGGTTAACGCAGGCGGCCGCGACCGCTCCGTGACCTACTCCGCCGCATTGTTGCGATCCAATATCAAGAGCCCTTTCTGCGTGCCGTGGCTCTGGCCGGAACTGCGCGCCTGCCCCTACGCTCATGCCTACTGATCTCAACCAAAGCAACGTCGCAGCAGGGGGACTTATGCAGTTCGATCTAAGCGCAGTGGAAACCGCCACCTTGGTCTTCGCGGGCACACTGGTGTTCGCGTTTATCCTGGCCGCCTTTGTTCTCACGGCAGGACTGGTGGCGCTGGTGCTGCTGGGCACCGGAAAGCTTGGCTGGACAGTGGTTTCCAGGTCGCTCCTGGCCGTGGTCCACGGCATCAACGCCGGCTGGGACCGGCTGGTGCACCACGCCGCTGCGTTCGATCCTGCAGGGGACTTTCAGGGGCAGCCCTCCCCTAGCACGGGAACCTACCCGCGGGTAATATTGAGAGACAGCTGAAGGGTTCTCCAACCCGGCGGATCCTGGCTACAAAAGCTATCCGGCCAAGGAGATAACCCATGAGCTCCGCCACTGACAGCCCCTCAAAAACCAGCCCTGCCAACGACAAAACCCCCACAGACGCCCCCGCCGAGGAAACCCCGGTTCCCGCCGGCAACATCGGTGCCGGTGTTACCGCTGACGAGGCAAGGGCGGTCGCCGAGGCCGCCCGCGAAAGCGGTTGGGACCGCCCCAGCTTCGCCAAGGGGCTCTACCTCGGCCATTTCGACCTCAGCCTTGTCCACCCTTGGCCCGCCGCGGATCCGGCGGACGTGGAACTCGGCGAGGCCTTTATGGTGCGGCTTACCGAATTCGCCCGCACCATGGACGGGCGGGTCATAGAGCGGGACTCCAAGATTCCCGACGAATACCTTCGGGGCCTCGCAGACCTTGGCGTCTTCGGGATGAAGATCCCGCAGGAATACGGCGGCCTGGGCTTGTCCCTGGTGTACTACGGCCGGGCGCTGGCCCTGCTCGGCAGCGTCCACCCCAGCTTGGGGGCGTTGCTTTCCGCGCACCAGTCCATCGGCGTGCCCGAACCGGTCAAGGTGTTCGGCACGCCGGAACAAAAGCGCAAATACCTGCCGCGGTGCGCTGCCGGAGCCATCACGGCATACCTTTTAACCGAACCGGACGTGGGCAGCGATCCCGCCCGGATGGGCAGTACAGCGGTCCCGACGGATGACGGCGGGTCCTACATTCTGGACGGCGTAAAACTTTGGACCACCAACGGGGTGATTGCCGAACTGGTGGTGGTGATGGCCGTGGTTCCGGCGCACACCGACGCTGACGGCACCAGGCACAAGGGTGGCATCAGCGCCTTTGTGGTGGAAATGGACTCTCCAGGCATCACCGTGGAAAACCGGAACGCCTTTATGGGGCTGCACGGTATCGAAAACGGAGTGACCCGGTTCCACCAGGTACGGGTCCCGGCAGCCAACCGGCTGGGACGCGAGGGCCAGGGCTTGAAGATCGCGCTCACCACGCTCAATACGGGCCGGCTTTCTATCCCAGGCCTTTGTGTCGGCTCAGGCCGCTGGAGCCTGAAGATCGCACGGGAGTGGTCCAATGCCCGCGTTCAGTGGGGCCAGCCGGTGGGCATGCACGAGGCCGTCAGCAAGAAGATTGCTTTCATCGCCGCATCTGCCTACGCTTTGGACGCCGTCTTTGAGCTCTCCGCAGAGCTTGCCGACGCCGGCCAGAAGGATGTGCGCATCGAAGCTGCCCTCGCGAAGCTGTGGTCCACCGAGATCAGCTGCCGAATCGCGGACGAACTGGTGCAGATCAGAGGCGGGCGGGGTTTTGAGACGGCGGAGTCGCTGGCGGCGCGCGGAGAACGCGCGGTACCGGCGGAGCAGCAACTGCGCGACCTCCGGATCAACCGGATCTTCGAAGGTTCCTCAGAGATCATGAAGCTCCTCATTGCCCGTGAAGCGGTGGACGCCCACCTGGCCGCCGCGGGCGACCTTGCCTCGCTCACCGCGAGCCTGCAGGACAAGGCGAAGGCCGCCGTCGGCGCTTCAGGCTTTTACGCCAAGTGGCTGCCCAAGCTCGTGGCCGGCGCGGGCATGGATCCGCGCTCGTACAGCGAGTTCGGACGGCTGGCCAAGCACCTGCGGTTCGTGGAAAGGTCTTCGCGCAGGCTGGCCCGCCAGACGTTCTACGGCATGGGGCGCTGGCAGGCGAACCTGGCGCACAAGCAGGCCTTCCTCGGCCGGGTAGTGGACATCGGAGCGGAACTGTTCGCCATGACCGCGTGCTGCTCGCGTGCGGAGATGCTGCTCCACACTTCCCCGGAAAAGGCGGCGAGCGCCTACGAACTCGCCGAGGCGTACTGCGAGCAGGCACACGTACGGGTGGATGAGTACTTCGACCAGCTGTGGCGGAACACGGACGACGGCGACCACCAACTGACCCGGAAGGTCCTCGCCGGCGACTACACGTGGCTGGAGGCCGGCGTCCTGGACCAGTCGGAAGGCACGGGTCCGTGGATCGCGGACGCCTCCCCCGGGCCCTCGCAAAGGGAAAACCTGCACCGCAACTACCGCTGACGCCACTGGTCACAAAATAGTAAGCATCCTTGCTATCTCTGCGTGCCGATGATTGAGTTGAACCATGAGCAGCTCAACGGACCCAGAGAACCTGCCCCCGCGACGCGCCCGGGAGGACGGCGACCGCAGCGGAAGCTACCGCGCCGCCGCGGCTGACGATGATGCCACGCGCACCTATGACCAGGCGCCGGCAGCAGACACCACGCCGACCTCCACGTACGACCGCGTGCCCGAGGCCCGCGCCGGGTCCGGCGCCTCCGCGGAACGGGACTATGTCCCTGGAGCCCCGCCAACTGCTGTGGATCCGAATCTGACGGACCGGCAGACCGCCGTCGCCCGGGAGAAGGAGCGGTTCGGCGGCATCAAGGTGGGCTCCGCATTCTTCGGCTGGCTGACCGCCACCGGCATGGCTGTGCTGCTGACCGCCCTCGTGGCAGCGGCCGGAACGGCTGTTGGCCTGGCGACCAACACGGACGTCAACGAGGCAGTAAACCAGGCAACCTCGAACAGCGGCACCGTTGGCCTGGTGGGCATCATCGTCCTGCTGGTCATCCTGCTCCTCTCCTACTACTGCGGCGGTTATGTGGCAGGACGCATGGCGCGCTTCAATGGCGCCAAACAGGGTCTCATGGTGTGGATCTGGGCGCTGATCGTAGCGGTCCTCGTTTCCATCCTGGGCCTGGTGGCCGGACAGCAGTTCAACGTGCTGGCCAACCTCAACAGCTTCCCGCGCATCCCCGTTAACGAAGGGGACCTCACCACCACCAGCATCATCGCCGCCGTTGTGGTGGCACTGGTGGCACTCGCCGGTGCTGTGCTCGGCGGACTGGCAGGCATGCGCTTCCACCGCAAGGTGGACCGGGCGGGCTTCACTCCTGTCCAGGATGACAACGACGAGTAGTCAGGCCAGAATCTTTCCGTCCACGTAGTACCAGCGGCCGTTTTCCCGGACGAACCGGCTCACCTCGTGATGCGTGCCGCGCTCGGTGCCGTGCCGGAACCAGGCCTTGAACTCCACCGTCCCCTGCACATCCAGTGGGCCGCCGCGGCTGGTGGACACGATGTCCAGGCGCCGCCACTGCAGGTCCGGGTCCAGGTCGAGGTTTGCGGGGGCTTCCTTCTGATGCCAGGTGCGCAGCAAATATGACCCATCCAGGAGCACAAAGGCGCTGTAACGGGACCGCATCAGCTGTTCTGCGGTGGCTGCTTCTGCCTCGCCGGAGTGAAACCGCCCGCAGCACACGCGGTACTGCTCGCCGGACAGGCACATGCAGTTTTCCAGTCCCCGGTCTTCAGCCATGACCTGATGTTGTCATATCGGGTAACAGCTTTGAAACAACGCCGGACGCGCCCCTCCGCCCGGCGGCACAGCCCAGCAAAATTCCGTAGGGTGGAGAAGGAGTTGTTGCCTCGGCAGAGGGACGCAGGTGCGGGCTTTACGGCCGGAAGAGAGGAGAGATGACGTGGAAAATCCGGATACGCTCATCCTCAACCTGACCTTTTTGGGCACCGTGGGAATGGCTGTCCTGATGTTCCTGGTCCTCTTCCTGCTTGGAGTGATCACGCTGGTGCTCGCTGGGCTGGGCAGGCTCGCCGCCATCACGCTGATGGCATTGTTCGGCCGGCGTGCCACCAGGGAAAGCATCCCCCGGGTCCGTTTGGCCGGCCCTGCCAGGACAAGGCACGACGACGGCACGCCGCCTGGCGCTGCCGGCCCCCCTGCGGCGGGCCCACCCGCGGTCAAGACCCCTAAACCCAAGCGCCCGCCCCGGGATTGGCGGGGTGCGCTCAAGCCGGCGAACCTCCGTTCGGCGCTGCGCACCGCCGTCGTACATCACCCCGCGGTGACGGCCGCACGGCCCGTACCCCCCGTCCTTGCCGAGGACTGGGCCTCCGCTGTCGCGGAGGCGGACGCGAGGGCAATGGCACGCGCGCGGGCGGCGGCACCCGAAATCAAACTGTCAGTCCGGGACCTGCCCGATCCCCGCGTGCCTGCCGACAAGGTGGTGGAGGTCGCTCCACTCGTGGAGTCGGCACTGGACAACCACCGCCCCGGCCGGGTGCCGCGGTCGTTCAAGAAGGCGCAGGCCCCGCGTCCAGTGACTCCGCTGGATACGGGATCGCTGGTGTCCCTATCCGGCCGGGCCCAGGTGCAAGCGCTCAAAGGCGCCGGTAAACAGCCCTTACCCTGAGCAACCATCTGGGTTAGCGTGAACCCCATGGAATTCAGATACCTCGGTAACAGCGGCTTCAAAGTCTCGGAAATCACCTTCGGCAACTGGCTGACGCACGGCTCCCAGGTCGAAAATGACGTCGCCTCCCAGTGTGTGCGGGCCGCCCTCGATGCCGGCATCAGCACCTTCGACACGGCAGACGTCTACGCCAACACCGCCGCGGAGACAGTGCTCGGCGAAGCCCTGAAGGGTGAGCGGCGCGAGTCCCTGGAGATCTTCACCAAGGTCTACGGGGCCACCGGCCCCAAAGGTAAAAACGATCTGGGCCTGTCCCGCAAGCACATCATGGAATCCATC
This sequence comes from Pseudarthrobacter sp. NPDC058329, assembly GCF_042879835.1. Taxonomy (NCBI): domain Bacteria; kingdom Bacillati; phylum Actinomycetota; class Actinomycetes; order Micrococcales; family Micrococcaceae; genus Pseudarthrobacter; species Pseudarthrobacter sp. NPDC058329. Next base: position 258,742 of record NZ_JBHVZR010000004.1, on the reverse strand, counting down.
AACGGTTCGCTGCACAGGCTGCAGACGGCATACGTGGACCTGTACCAGGCCCACCGCTACGACTTCGAAACCCCGCTCGAAGAGACGATGCAGGCGTTCGCGGACATTGTCCGGCAGGGCAAAGCCCTGTACATCGGCGTCAGCGAGTGGTCCGCCGATCAGCTTCGCGCCGGGCATGCGTTGTCCAAGGAACTCGGCTTCCAGCTCATCTCCAACCAGCCGCAGTACTCCATGCTGTGGCGCGTCATCGAGGCTGAGGTTGTGCCGGCGTCCGAGGAGCTGGGCGTGTCCCAGATCGTCTGGTCCCCCATGGCCCAGGGCGTCCTGAGCGGCAAGTACCTGCCCGGCCAGCCCGCACCGGACGGCAGCCGGGCCACGGACCAGAAGGGCGGCGCCAAGATGATTGAACGCTGGATGCGCGACGACGTCCTGGCCGGGGTCCAGGAGCTCAAGCCCGTCGCAGAGGAAGCCGGGCTTTCGATGCCGCAGCTGGCCGTGGCCTGGGTGTTGCAGAACCCGAACGTGGCTTCGGCCATCATCGGTGCTTCCCGGCCGGAGCAGATCGCAGACAGCGTGAAGGCGGCCGGGGTGAAGCTGGAGCCGGAAGTGCTGAAGAAGATCGACGCCGCCATCGGATCCCTCGCCGAACGTGATCCGGAGCAGACCAAGTCCCCGGCCAAGCGGGAACACTAAGCGGTGGGGGCCGCTTCGGAGCTGCCGGACCTCGCCGTCACCGGCTCCACAGGCGGCCTGGGCGGAATGGTGGCGCGGCAGCTCGCCGCGGCCGGCTCCGCCCAGCGCCTGCTGGTCCGTGACCCCGGACGCGCACCGGAACTGGAGAACGCTCCGGCAGCCGTGTGCAGCTACTCGGATTCCCCCTGCGGCGCGGGCGGCCCTGGAAGGCGTCAAGGTCCTGTTCATGGTGTCCGCCGCGGAAACCCGGGACCGGCTGCAGCAGCACCGCGGTTTTGTGGACGCTGCCGCGGCCGCGGGTGTCCAGCATGTGGTGTACACGTCGTTTTACGGCGCAGCACCGGATGCCACCTTCACGCTGGCCCGGGACCACTACGGCACGGAGCAGCACATCCGACATTCCGGGATGGACTACACCTTCCTCCGGGACAACTTCTACCTTGATTTCCTGCCGCTCCTGGCGGGCGGGGACGGTGTGATCCGCGGGCCTGCCGGCGACGGCGTGTTCTCCGGCGTCGCCCGGGAAGACATCGCGCGCTCCGCCGTGGCGGTCCTCCGCGACCCCGCCATTCACCGAGGCAGGACGTACAACCTGACGGGGCCCGAGGAGCTCACCCTGACGGACGCTGCCCGGATCCTGACCGAAGGAACCGGGCGTACCATCAGCTACCACCCGGAGACGGTGGAGGAAGCCTACGCATCCCGCGCCTCCTATGGCGCGCCGCCCTGGCAAGTGGACGCGTGGGTCAGCACCTATACTGCGATGGCAGCCGGGGAAATGGCAGGGATTTCGCCCGATATCCACGGGCTGACCGGGCAGGACCCGATCGGTCTCACCGAGTTCCTGAAGCATCCGCTGCTGTAGCAAATTCAGGCGTTGACGCGCTGGCGGGCCGGGCGTAAACCTGAGGCAGGGACCCTCCGGCCCGCCAAGCAGATCCCAGTCAGAATCGCAGCGCCATGACCCAGATCCAGCCGAACCCGCAGTCCACCCGTTCAACGGCAGCGCCCGGGAACGTGCAGGCCCCCGCAGTCCTTGCAGCGGGCCCAACTGCCGGCCCGCTGACCCCCGAAGAACTTCAGCTCGGCGCCCGCAACCATTCCATGCCCCTGGAAGCGCTCCGCCGCGACATCACTCCGCCCGGGCTCCACTACGTCCTCACACACTTCGACATCCCGTTTATCGACCCCGCCGCCTGGCACCTTCGGATCAACGGGGCAGTGGAGCGCGCCCTGGAGCTGCGCATGCCGGCGCTGAGGAAGGATCCCGCCATCACCGTGCCGGTCACTTTGGAGTGCGCGGGCAACGGCCGGTCGCTCCTGAAGCCCCGCCCGCTCAGCCAGCCGTGGATCCTTGAAGGAGTGGGCACGGCAGCCTGGACCGGCGTTCCGCTCGCCTATCTATTGGGCAAGGCCGGCGTCCTGCCGAACGCCGTCGAGGTGGTTTTCACGGGTGCGGATGCCGGGATCCAGGGCGGCGTCACCCAGCGGTACGCCCGGAGCCTGCCGATCCATGAGGCGATGCGCGCCGACGTCGTACTCGCTTACAAAATGAACGGCAACGAGCCGCCGCCCCAGCACGGCTACCCGCTTCGGCTGGTGGTCCCCGGCTGGTACGGCATGACGAGCGTGAAGTGGCTGGAATCCATCGAGGTGGTCACGGCGCCCTTTACCGGCTACCAGCAGGCGGTCGCGTACCGCTACCAGGACTCAGCGGACGACGCCGGTACGCCGGTTTCGCGGATCAGGGTGCGTTCGCTGATGGTCCCGCCGGGCATCCCCGACTTCTTCACCCGCAGCCGGGTGCTGCCGCGGGGTCCCGTGATGCTCCAAGGCAGGGCCTGGTCCGGGGCCGCGGCCGTAACTGCCGTGGAAGTGGGTATCGACGGCAAGTGGCTGCCCGCGCACCTGGAGGAATCTGCGGGCGGATTCGCCTGGCGCAAATGGACGCTGCCGTGGGTGGCTGACCCGGGCGAGCATGAGCTGTCCTGCCGCGCCACCGATGCCAGTGGCGCCACGCAGCCCCTGGAGCAGAACTGGAACTACCAGGGACTGGGCAATAACGTAGTTCAGCGGATCAGTGTTCGGGTGGAGTAGGGACGTTCGGGCTTGACCTGGCCTGGCTGACGCCCTTGGGCGGCTGGCCCCCTGCGCACCAGCCCCGGGCTATACTCGGTGCCAGCCATGACCAGCCTTCCTTCCTCCCCCGCCAGTGTCCGCATCGATGCGTGGCTGTGGGCCATTCGGGCCTACAAGACCCGCTCTGCGGCTACGGCGGCGTGCCGCGCCGGTCATGTAAGACTGAACGGCACCCCGGCAAAGGCGTCCGCGACACTGGTCAACGGCGAGACCGTGACGGTCCGGATGTCAGGCTACGAGCGCATCCTTGAGGTGCGCCGCCTGATCAATAAACGTGTTGGCGCGGAAGCTGCTTCCCATTGCTTCACCGACCACACGCCGCCGCGGCCTGTCGCTCCTGCGCTGGGCCTGCCCCAGCGGGACCGTGGCGCGGGCCGGCCTACCAAGAAGGACCGCCGCGAGATGGAACGTCTCCGCGGAGCTTAAGCGGCACCGCTGCGGCGGCCTTGGCTTAGCTGTTGATCCGCGTCCGGACGAGGTTGGCAAAGGGCAGCTTCCCGTATTCGTCAACGAAGGCGGAGTGGTAGTCCCCCTCGGCTTTGTTCAGGGCTTCGGCTGGCAGTTCCTTCCACGCGATGAGCAGTTGCCCGGCGTCCTTGAGTTGCCAGACGAGGCGGCCGTCCCAGTGCCCCGGTGGCTTGCCCTGCCCGAAGTCCAGGAACTCCTGGATTTGCCGCCGCAGGCCACGGTTGCCCTTGCTGCCTGGGCCGGCCTTGCCCATATAGAGGACGACGGCGGCGTCCACCCACTCCGCGGTCAGGGTTGGGTGGGGCAGGGACGGGTCCTTTTTCTTGAACACGCCAGCGGTGCTTTTCTTCAGGAAAACCGGCTGGAATCCTTCCGGCCGCAGGACCGCGAAGACGCCCGTTCCTTGCGGAACCCGCATGATCTCAAGGTCCTTAAATGACCTGAAGCCCGCAAAGCCGTCAGCTTTCAGGCCCTTCCTGGTGAACTGCATCCCTACATTGAACAGCAAGGCTTCGAAGCTTTGGCACTTTATCTAGAGCTGAGCGGTTTATCCACATAGGGCTGCAGGGTCCGTGCCCTTGCCCGGTCCTGCTGGAAGACTTTGGTTATGGAAGCGGATCAGGCGTTGGCGGGAGCAGTTGGGGCGGAGAACCGTGCTGGTCCTTCCATTGCTGATGTCCTTGAGTTGCTGGCTTCCGTTCCTGTCTCTGCTGATGGCCCGGGGATGATTGATCAGCTGCGGGATCTTGAGGACGTGAAGTCGGCGGCCGCCGCGAAGCAGGCACGGATCGCCGTCGCCTACGACCTCGCAAGGAGACAGGAGCAGGCTGCTGCAGGTGTCCCTGCCGGCGAACTCGGCGCCGGAGTGGGAGCCGAAATTGCCCTGGCCCGGCGTGAGTCCCCCGCCCGGGGCGGCAGGGTGCTTGGCTTGGGGAAAGCCCTGGTCACCGAGATGCCCCACACCCTCGCAGCCCTCGAGTCCGGGCAGCTGAACGAGTGGCGCGCCACCCTGCTGGTGCGAGAAACAACGTGCCTTGCAGTGGAGGACCGGTGCGCGGTGGACGAGGAACTCGCCGCGGACACCGGCACCTTCAACGGTTGCGGAGACCGGACGATCATCGCAGCCGTCAAAGCGGCGGCCTACCGCCGTGACCCGGGCTCGGTGGCGAAGCGGGCCAGCCACGCCATCACCGAGCGGACTGTCAGTCTCCGCCCGGCACCGGACACCATGACCCTCCTGACAGCACTGCTGCCCGTCGCCCAGGGTGTCGCCGCGTACTCGGCCCTCACCCAGCAGGTCGATGCCCTGAAGTCCGCCGGCGATGACCGGTCCAGGGGCGCGATCATGGCTGACGAACTGGTCGAACGCATCACCGGCACCCCAGGCGGCCTCACCGGTATCGACATTCAGCTCGTCATGACCGACCGCACCCTCTTCCAAGGCGACAGCGAACCAGCCCGCCTTCCCGGCTACGGCATCGTCCCGGCAGAGTGGGCCAGAAAAGCAGTCTTCGACGGAACGTTTGGTTCAGCGAGCACGGGCAGTAAAGCGTCCGGCTCCCGCAGCGGGGTCGCGCGAGCAGAAGTCCCAGAATCCGCCGGCACCTCGGGCAGGACCGAGCTCAACGTCTGGCTGCGACGGCTCTACACGGCCCCGGCCGACGGAGAACTGGTCGCGCTGGACTCCAAAGCCCGGCTTTTCCCGCCCGGGCTGAAACGCTTCCTCCAAGTCAGGGACGACACCTGCCGCACCCCCTACTGCGACGCGCCCATCCGCCACCACGACCACATCATCCCCTGGCACACCAACGGACCCACCACCAGCAGCAACGGTCAAGGCCTCTGCGAACCCTGCAACCACACCAAAGAAACCCCCGGCTGGACATCCCGAACCGTTACAGGACCAGGGCAACGGCACACAGTAGAACTCCACACCCCCACCGGCCACACCTACCGATCTACGGCCCCACCCCTGCCCGGCACTGCCGCGGCTGTTGCTGTTGCTGTTGCTGAGAAGGCAACCGCCCGCCGTCGGCGGAAACTGAGGCGCGGGGTCAAGTCGCTCAAACGCGCCAAGGTACGAATAGCGGCGTGAGTTCACGTTCATCGTTGGTTCCCTCTGCCCACCCCCAAGCGCGGAAGCGTAGAGTGGCCTAAGACGCCTGATTCTGGACGCCTTGCTGCTGAGGGAGAAATCGTGACGATTGACTGGGACGAAAAAAAGGCCCTGCTACAGGAACCGAACATCGCGAAGGTAACCCAGCTTTGCGACGAACTGATGGAAAAGAAGCCGGGCTCCACTGTTCCTTACATCGACCCGGTTCACGACGAAGATGAGTGCCGGATCGTCAGCCTGCAGGTCAGCCCCGGAAAGGGCACCGAATCGGGATTTGTCTCGCACTACAACGACGACGAAGCCGCGCGCCGCGCCACACAGATCTATGAACTCGCCGAGCTTGACTTCCGCTACGTCATGCCGTGGAATGCCTACCCCTGGGTCCGCGATCCGGGTATGCCGTCTGCCCTCAGCGTGCAGGAGAAGACCGACGGCCTGCGTCCCTTCCGCCAGTTCCTCAAAATCAATTCCCGTGTTTCCGCGATCATCGCCCACGGCACTGACGCCTCAACCTTCCTCACCCTGTTCGAGAAGACCTACCACTCGTCACTGAAGAACAGCGGCATCAAGGTGTACAAGGCAACGGCCCTTGGCGGCCGCGCGTTCGCCGTCTCGGAAGCCAAGCAGGAAGAGCTCCTGGCCAAGAGCGTGGATATCTACAAGGACGCCATGCAGCGGGCAGGCATCCAGCACCTCTAGCCTGCCCACGCCGATGGATGTGCTCGACTGGCTGCTCGACTCCGATCCCGCCATCCGCTGGCAGGTCCTGCGCGACCTCACCGACGCTCCCCCTCGCGAGATCCAGGCTGGGCGGGAGCGGGTCACCAACCAGGGCTGGGGCGCCAGGCTCCTCACCCTGCAGGGCACGGACGGACAATGGGCCGGAGGCACCTACTGGCCGGCAACCGACGATGACCCCGACAGCCAGCCCTGGACAGCGACCACCTACAGCCTCCTGCTCCTGCGGGACTTCGGCCTGGACCCCGCAAGCACCGAAGCCCGGCAGGCGATCGGCCTGGTCCGCGACAACAGCCGCTGGGAGGAAGGCAACCAGCCCTTCTTCGAGGGCGAAGTGGAGCCCTGCATCAACGGGATGACCGTGGCACTAGGCGCCTACTTCGGCGAAAAAGTCGATTCAGTCGTGGAGCGGCTGACCCGGGAACAGCTCGCCGACGGTGGATGGAACTGTGAGGCGGAGCGAGGTTCCACCCGGTCTTCGTTCCACACCACCATCTGCGTCCTCGAAGGGCTCCTGGAACACGAGCGCGCCACCGGCGGAACCACGGAGTCCCGGCAGGCCCGGCACCGCGGGGAAGAGTACCTCCTCGAGCGCGGGCTGCTGAGGCGCTATTCCACTGGTGAGCTGATCAGCGGAAACTGGCTGCTGTTTTCCTACCCCACCCGCTGGTTCTACGACGTCCTTCGCGGGGTGGACTACTTCCGGGCCACCTGCGGCAGCCGTGACCAACGACTGGAGGAGGCCGTTGAGGTGGTGCGGTCCAAGGTGCAGCCGGACGGCAGATGGTTGCTGGAAAACACCCACGCCGGCAAGGTCCACTTTCCGCTGGAGGACGGCGACGGACAACCAAGCCGGTGGAACACCCTGCGCGCGCTGAGGGTGCTGCGGTGGTACGACGGCACAAAAGCCGCTGAGCTCAGCCTTCCATCAACCTTCGGCGGTGCTTCAGCTCCTTGACCCACGCCCTGGTGACCAGGTCAGGAAATGGTGAGCCGCCGTCGTCGCGACCGTTTTGCCTGGCCACGCCGAGGCTCCGGAAGGCGCGACCGGACTCCAGGTCGGCGATCAGCGGGCCAGACGCCTTCAGCCCGATTTCCACAGCCTGGGCAGCCGTCCTGTCGGTAAGTCCAAGCTCTGTGGCCCAGCCCAGGAAGTGGCGGCGGGAGATCCCGGTCCGTTTTCCGTTCATGGCCAGGGCAAGGGATTTGTCGCCGTAAACCACTGTGGAGGGGATGTCGTACACCGGGGCGATCGTCCATTCCCCGTCAGGCTGCTGGACCATGGACACGTTCTTGGCGTGCAGGTCCCCGTTCCCGCTCAGCCATGCGTACGCCGCCTGGATCGCCAGGTTCCGAAGCGCGGGAAGCGGCGCTGAGCAGTAGTCGGCGAGCGCATGGCAGACCTGCCCGTACCCCACGTTGTACTTGTCCGCCGGGTAAAGCTTCAGCACCTGCGCTCCGTCCTCTACGGCGAGGCGCCGCACGGCCCCGGTCCCTGCTCCCGCCGCGGGTAAGCGGTCAAAGCGCTCCACGAGCAACCCGGGCCGGCCTGCCACATCGCGGATCAGCTGAACGCGGCTCAGCGGAATCCGAAGCTTGGCGGCGTAGCGGAACATCATCAGCTCGTTTTCCACGACATGCGGAAACTCGGGTGCATTGAGTTTGAGGATGAACTGACGCCCGGTGCTGGCCACCGGAACCGAAATCATTCCGGCGGACAGCTTGTCCTGTACCCCGGCCAGGGCTACAGGATCAATGACGTCCGGATCGCCGAGGAGCTGATCGAAGTCCAGGGGCCGTTGCGGATCCAGCTGGACGGCGTGATCATCCGGGTTCAAGGGTTCCCCGTGGCCCACGATTTGGACGTCGCCCACCGGATTCCCACCTGCTGCAATCAGGAGGGACAGGTCATCGTCCGCACTGGTCTTGATGGAACGGCGCAGGGCGTTGAGGCGGCGGCCCTCCGGCAGCAGCCCGGTGAAATAGGGCGGGGCGGCCCCCGCCCCGGATTGCACAGGTTCGGTCGAGAGCGGAAGTGACGTTGCGACGGCGGGGCCCTGGCTGGCAAGGTAGCCCGCCACATAGCTGAACCTGGTGCCGCCGTCGTGCCGTTCAAGCCGCGCGGCGAGCACGCCGGCCTTATAGATGTCCGCGATGCGGTGCCTCATCTCTCGGAGCCCCCGTCCGAAGTCAGCTTCGCCAGTGAGTGGGCTGCAGAGCCTGTTCGTGTGGTGGCCTTCAGTTCGAGGCCAAGCGTTTCAAGCACCGCGATCAGGGAATCCAGCTGGACGCTCGGTTTTCCCTGCTCAACGAAACGGACAAAGCGCTCGGAGACGCCCGCCAGCTGGGCGAGCTCGTGCTGCGTCAGCCGGAGAGACCCACGTCGGGCCCGAACCTCGGCGGCCAACCGGTCAGAGAAAGAGTTTGTGATGACGGACCTCCTAGGTACGAACGTGCCGGTCTGTACTATGATTGAAATGCTACAGCCGGCTGACGGTCCGGAACAGGGCCTCATCGGTACGGGCGTTCCGGTGAAAGCCAATAAGGGTTCCACCCTGGCCCCAAGTCCTCCTCAAGCAGTCGCAACGAGACAATCGTCGTCACCGAACTCTGCATTGACACCTGCTGTGACCCCTGCCATATTTAAGATGTGAACCTGTCAGACAGCCCGACAGCAGGACAGCCTGCAGCCCTTCCGCTCGCAAGGCTTAGTGCTGCCGAAGCGGTGTTCAACGCCCTCCGCCAGGACATCGAGTCCGAGCGGCTGGCAGTGGGCAGCAAACTCAGCTCGGAAGCAGCCCTTTCCCAGCAGTACGGGGTCAGCCGGTCAGTCATCCGCGAAGCTCTCCGCTCCTGCACCGCCCTTGGCCTCACGGTTACCAAAACGGGCAAAGGCACGTTCGTTATCGCGAAAAAGGTGGCAAACGACCTCACGCTCGGCCAATACTCTGCCCGGGACCTGACCGAAGCTCGCCCGCACATCGAGGTTCCCGCAGCCGGGCTGGCCGCTGAACGCCGGAGCCACGAAGAGCTGGAAACACTCCGCCACATCGTCGCCGCAATGACCACCGAAACCGATCCCGAGTCCTGGGTGGCCCTGGACTCGAGCTTCCATGCCGCCATCGCCCGCGCCAGCGGCAACAAGGTGTTTGCCAGCGTGGTTGCCGACATCCGCGGGGCCCTTGCCCATCAGTCCGAAACCCTGAACATGGTGGCAGACCGGCAGCACGCCTCCGACCTGGAACACCAGGAGATCCTGGCCGCCATCGAGGCCGGCTCGCCGAAGGCCGCGAGCAAAGCCATGGCCCGCCACCTGGCCGCCGTCGGCATCGCCCTCGATTCCATCCTGAACAACTAACGTCCACCACCGAACACACCTCCACCCAAGGACCCCATGCCCTCCCCTGCGCTTTCTGCTGCCCGCACACCTGCTCCGGCACTGCCGGCCCTTCCGCAGCACGCCCCGCTGGTCACCGCCATCCGCGACGGCCTCGTCGAAAGCGTGCACTACGGCTCGGCCATCGCCATGGCCGCAGACGGATCAACCGTGGCATCCGCGGGTGAGCCCTCAAAGCCGTTCTATCCGAGGTCCTCCCTCAAGCCCCTGCAGGCCGTCGCGATGGTCCGCGCCGGCCTTGAACTCCCGGCCGACCTCCTTGCCCTGGCAGCGGCAAGCCACTCCGGTGCGGCCAAGCACCGCGAAGGAGCGCTGCGCATCCTTGAGCTGCACGGGCTCAGCGTCAATGCCTTCGACAACAGCACCGACCTCCCCTACGGCGCCCGCGAGCGCGAGGAATGGCTGCGCACCGGCGGTGCGGCCACCCAGCTCACCCAGAACTGCTCCGGCAAGCACGCGGCCATGGCCGCCACCTGCGTGGTCAACGGCTGGCCGGTCCACGGCTATCTGGATCCCTCACACCCGTTGCAGCAGCTCGTCGCCAAAACCGTCAGGGACCTCACGGACGAGGAACCATTCACCGTCAGCACCGACGGCTGCGGCACCCCTCTGTTTGCCCTCACCCTGCAGGGCATGGCCCGCGCCTTCGGCCTCATCGCAGCCGCCGCGGGCACTGGTGCGTACGACGACGGCGGGCCGGTTCCCCGAAGCGCGGCAGCCGCCGTCGGACTCGCCATGCAGCAGCACCCGGACATGGTGGCCGGCGAAGGCCGCGACGTCACCGCCCTGATGCGCCTGCTCCCGGGCTCCGTGGCCAAGGACGGCTTTGAAGGCGTCCAGCTGGTGGGCCTGGCCGATGGCAGTGCCGTTGCCGTGAAAATTTCCGACGGCGGGGACCGCGCGCGGATGCCCGCCACGGTCAAGCTCCTCGAGGCGCTGGGCGTGGACACCGCACGCCTCTCCGGCATCGCAACTGCCCCGGTGCTGGGCGGCGGCCACCAGGTGGGCCTGCTGCAAGCCACCGACTTCCTGAACCACTCGTCCGAACCCGTCAACGAAGCCCTGTAAGGACCCATGACTACCATCGAAACCGCCGCAACCCTCGCAGACGCCGGCGTCCGCTCCGAACACGACCTGCTCGGAGACCGCAACGTTCCGGCCGACGCCTATTGGGGTGTCCACACCCTCCGGGCTGTGGAGAACTTCCCCATCACGGGCCAAAAGCTGGCCTCCAACACGCACCTGGTCCGCGGACTCGCAGCCGTCAAACTCGCTGCCGCCCGCACCAACCGTGAACTTGGGCTGCTGGATGCCGAACGCTCCGACGCCATCGAACAGGCGTGCCAGGACATCCTGGACGGCCTGCTGGCCGATCAGTTCGTCGTTGACGTCATCCAGGGCGGCGCCGGGACGTCGTCGAACATGAACGCCAACGAGGTCATTGCCAACCGCGCGCTGGAAATCCTGGGCCATCCCAAGGGCGACTACACCCGCCTGCACCCCAATGACCACGTGAACCTGTCGCAGTCCACGAACGACGTGTACCCCACGGCCGTGAAACTGGGCACGATTTTCGCTGCCCGGGAACTGCTCGACGCCCTGGCAGAACTCGAGGAAGCCTGCGCCTCCAAGGCGCTGGAATTCCGCACGGTGGTGAAGATGGGCCGCACCCAACTGCAGGACGCCGTGCCCATGACCCTGGGCCAGGAGTTCGGCACCTACGCCATCACCATCGGCGAGGACCGGCTCCGCCTCGCCGAGGCCGAACTGCTGATCCACGAAATCAACCTCGGCGCCACGGCCATCGGCACCGGGCTCAACGCCCCGGCCGGCTACGCCGAAACCGCCTGCCGGCATCTGGCCGGGATCACCGGCCTGCCGCTGGTCACCGCCCCGGACCTGATCGAAGCCACCCAGGACGTGGGCGCCTTCGTGCACCTTTCCGGAGTGCTGAAGCGGGTGGCCGTGAAACTCTCCAAAATCTGCAACGACCTCCGCCTGCTCTCCTCCGGCCCGCGCGCCGGCTTCGGCGAGCTCAACCTGCCGGCCGTACAGTCCGGCTCCTCCATCATGCCCGGCAAGATCAACCCGGTGATCCCGGAAGTTGTCTCCCAGGTGGCCTACGAGGTGATCGGCAACGATGTCACCATCACCATGGCCGCCGAAGCCGGGCAGCTCCAGCTCAATGCCTTCGAACCCGTCATCGTCCACAGCCTCCACAAGAGCATCTCCCACCTGGAAGCAGCCTGCCGCACCCTGACCGCCCGCTGCATCCGCGGCATCACCGCCAACACCGAGCATCTCCGCCGCACGGTGGAGCAGTCCATCGGCCTGGTCACCGCCCTCAATCCCCATCTGGGCTACGCCACCGCCACCGCGATCGCCCAGGAAGCGCTCGCTACCGGCAAGGGCGTGGCCGAACTTGTCCTCGAGCACGGCCTCCTGACGAGCACCCAACTCCAGGAACTCCTCAGCCCCGAACGCCTCGCCAACCTCAGCAAGTAAGGACTCCCCATGACAAACTCCCCCATCACGGACCACACCGTCCCGCCCCAGGCGCATGCCTCCGAGTCGGCCCTGCACGCCGAGGACAAGGGTTACCACAAGAACCTCAAGCCGCGGCAGATCCAGATGATCGCCATCGGCGGCGCGATCGGCACCGGCCTGTTCCTCGGCGCCGGCGGCCGCCTCAACGCCGCGGGTCCGTCACTGGTCATCGCCTACGCGGTGTGCGGCTTCTTCGCGTTCCTCATCCTCCGGGCACTGGGTGAACTGGTGCTGCACCGCCCCTCGTCGGGCTCGTTCGTGTCCTACGCCCGTGAATTCTTCGGCGAAAAGGCCGCGTTTGTTTCCGGCTGGTTCTACTGGATCAACTGGGCCACCACCACCATTGTGGACATCACCGCCGCCGCTCTCTACATGAACTTCTTCGGCAACTACATTCCCTGGATGGCAGCCGTCCCGCAGTGGGCCTGGGCGTTGATTGCCCTCGTGGTGGTCCTGGCACTGAACCTGGTCTCCGTGAAGGTCTTCGGCGAAATGGAATTCTGGTTCGCCCTGATCAAGGTGGCCGCCCTGGTGGTCTTCCTCATCGTCGGCACCTACTTCGTCATCTTCGGCACCCCCGTGGACGGCCAGCAGGTGGGCTTCAGCCTCATCGCGGACAACGGCGGCATCTTCCCCAACGGCCTGCTCCCCATGATCATCCTGATGCAGGGCGTGCTGTTCGCCTACGCCTCCATCGAGCTTGTGGGCACCGCCGCCGGCGAAACCGAGAACCCGGAAAAGATCATGCCCAAGGCCATCAACTCCGTTGTCTTCCGCATCGCCGTCTTCTACGTGGGCTCGGTCATCCTGCTGGCCCTGCTGCTGCCCTACACCTCCTACGAAAAGGGCGTCAGCCCCTTCGTGACGTTCTTCGGCTCCATCGGCATCCAGGGCGTAGACGTCATCATGAACCTCGTGGTGCTTACCGCCGCACTGTCCTCCCTGAACGCCGGCCTGTACTCCACCGGCCGCATCCTGCGCTCCATGTCCGTCAACGGCTCCGCCCCCAAATTCGCCTCCCGCATGAACAAGGCCGGCGTCCCCTATGGCGGCATCGCCATCACCGCCGGCGTCTCTTTGCTGGGCGTCCCGCTGAACTACCTCGTGCCGGCCGACGCCTTCGAAATCGTCCTCAACGTCGCCTCGGTGGGCATCATCATGACCTGGGCAACCATCGTGCTGTGCCAGATCCAGCTCAAGCGCTGGGTGGACAAGGGCTGGCTCAAGCGCCCCTCGTTCCGGATGTTCGGCGCCCCGTACACCGGGTACCTCTCACTGCTCTTCCTGGTGGGCGTGCTGGTGATGGTGTTCATCGAATCCCCGCTCACCATGCTTGTCACCGCCATCGCTTCCGTCCTGATGGTGTTCGGCTGGTTCGCCTGCCGCAAACGCATCCGCGAGATCGCCGAGACCCGCGAAGGCTTCACCGGGATCGCACCCGTGGTCGCCAACCCGCCGTCGGAGACCTTCAAGAAGTAGTCCCGTTCCATAACGCACGACGGCGGCACCCAGGTTCCGGAGCTACAGAACCCGGGTGCCGCCGTCGTTGTTATCTGGGCAGTTGCGGAGCTATGGCGAGGGTTTGACCACCAATGCCGACCCGCCGCCACGCCTGACGGGCTCGGCGGCTGCCACTGTTCGTCCGTCGGGAAGGAACTCAACGGCCGTGGCGGCACCGAGTTCGGCTACGGAGCTGAACGCCGGATGTCCGTACTCCTTGAGCTGGGCCTCGTAGGCTGCGATGAACGCCGGCTCAGCCTGCGGCGTTGCCGAGTTGCGCTGCGAGGCGCGCGGGGCGGCGAGGGCGTCAGAGATACTCATGCCGAGGTCGATCCGGTTGATGAGTGTCTGCAGCACCGTGGTGATGATGGTTGCGCCGCCAGGTGAACCGAGCGCAACGAAAGGCTTGTCGTCCTTCAGCACGATCGTAGGCGACATTGACGAGCGCGGCCGCTTGCCCGGCTGGATGCGGTTGGGATCCGTTTCGCTGTACACCGGGGAGAAGTCCGTCAGCTCATTGTTGAGGATGAAGCCGCGGCCGGGGACCACAATGCCGGACCCGCCCGTCTGCTCAATGGTGAGGGTGTACTCCACCACGTTGCCCCATTTGTCGGACACGGTGAGGTTGGTGGTGTTGATGTTCTCGGTGTCGGAAGTGTCGGTGAGCGCCGCCGGTTCAACCGGACAGGTGCCGTCGTAAGAATTGACGTCTCCCGCGGCCACGGGTTTCGGCGCGGCCTTGGCCGGATCAATCTCGCACGCCCGTTCCTTGCCAAAGACCGGGTCCAGCAGTTCCTCGGTGGGGACGTCCACAAAAGCGGGGTCGCCCACATACTTGCCGCGGTCCGCGAAGGCCAATGCGCCCGCTTCAAGGTAGTGATGCAGGACCTTGGGCTTGTCGTTGGCCAGCGCGGGAAGGTCGAACACCTCGAGGATGTTCAGCGCCTCGCCAACGGTGGTGCCGCCACTGCTGGACGGCGCCATGCCGTAGACGTCGTAGCCGCGGTAGTTCACATGGGTGGGATCCTGGTCCAAAGCCTTGTAGTCGTCAAGGTCATCGGTTGTCATAACGCCTGCAGGTCCGGGCAAAGTGTTGGGATCCGGGTTGCTGGGTGCGTTCCGGACCGTGGTGACGATCTCCTCCGCTATTGGGCCTTCATAGAAGGCGTCCGTTCCTTCCTGGCCCAGGACACGATATGTCTGCGCCAGGTCCGGGTTCTTCAGGATGGAACCGACTACCGGAAGCTGGCCTCCCGGGAGGAACAGCTCGGTGGTCGCGGCGAATGGCTTGAAGCGCTCATCATTCTCATCAGTCTGCTGGCGGAACGTTTCGTCCACCACAAAGCCGTCCGTTGCCACCTCGATGGCGGGCTGCAGGGCCTCGGCGAGATCCAGGCTCCCCCAACGGTCCAGAGCACGCTCCCAGGTGGCCGGTGTACCGGGCACTCCTACAGACATGCCGCTGGTGGCCTGCTTGATGAACGGATAAGCCTCGGTGGTGCCGGGCTTAACGAAGGCATCCCGAGGCATCGCAGCGGGGGCAGTTTCCCGACCGTCGATGGTGCTGACGGTCCCCCTCCTGGCGTCGTAGAAAACGAAGTAGCCGCCCCCGCCGATACCAGCGGAATAGGGTTCGGTCACGCCCAGGGTGGCAGCTGCCGCGACTGCGGCATCAACGGCGTTTCCGCCCTTGCGGAGGACTTTCAGGGCCGCCGCGGAGGCGTCCAGGTCCACGGTGCTCACGGCGCCGCCGTAGCCTGTGGCGGTAGGGGTCTTTTTGGCCTCATCGGCCTGCCCCGAGTGGGCAGCGGCCGGACTAACCAACGCTCCTGTGGTTACGCTCATAGCCAGCGCCGCCGTCATGGCTGCAAGCCGGCGTCCCAGATTTGGCATGATTGCTCCTGAACGGGTTTGAGTGATGTGCGTCACAGGGTACTCCTCGCGCCTGGGACACTCAACGGCTGGTGCTACCCGGGCCGGTCCACCGGGACGCGTCACGCAACGGCAGGGCAACCTCCCTGCCAGGGCGGATCGCATATGCTTCCTGTGCAGCCACGGCTGCGGGCACCACGGATGGCACCCATGCAGTTCAACGACGAACCAAACCGGGAGACGGTATGACCAACTGGCGGATCAGGGACTTCCACTCAGCGGACCTCGACGGGATCCTGCACCTCTGGGAGACCCTCAAGTCCCACAACGTCGAACCCGTATACGCACTGTCCGAAGTCCTGGCGTCCTGCGAGAAGGACCACGCCGTGGTGGCGGTGCAGGGTGACCAGGTGGTGGGCGCCGCCGTCGGCCGCGCCGCGCACGACCAGGGCTGGATCGTCTTCCTTGCCACCCTTCCTGAGTACCGCGGCCGCGGCATCGGCACCTCACTGCTGGCCGCCGTCGAAAACCGCATGGCCCCGCACGGGCTCAACAAGCTCTCCGCGCTGATGCCCGAGTCTGAAACCCGCGTGGAGGCCTTCCTGGGCCGCGGCTTCGCGCTCAAGAAAAACCTGCGCTACTTCGAGCGGACCATCCCCGTCCAGCGCCAGGAACTCGGTGCGCTGGGACAGCTCGGGGGACGCGTGCTGGCCCGGGACCTGTGGGAAAACGTGGCCGGCATGCGCAAGGAAAAGGAACTGCTCGAGCGCCGGCTCGTCCTTCCCCTCGCGGAAGCGGACCTCGCCGACGAATTCGGCGTCGTGCCGCCACGCGCCGTTGTACTCTTTGGCCCGCCCGGCACCGGCAAAACCACCTTCGCCAAGGCCATCGCCTCCCGCCTGGAATGGCCCTTCGTCGAAGTATTCCCCTCCCGGCTCGCCGCGGATCCGCAGGGCCTGGCCGGGGCGCTGCGCGAAACCTTCCTCGAAATCGCGGAGCTGGAGCACGCCGTCGTGTTCATCGACGAGGTGGAGGAGATCGCCTCCCAGCGGTCCGGGGAGCCGCCTTCGCCGCTGCAGGGCGTAACGAACGAGTTGCTCAAGATCATCCCCGCGTTCCGGGAACAGCCCGGCCGCCTGCTGGTCTGCGCCACAAACTTCATCCGCGCCCTGGACACCGCTTTCCTCCGCCACGGCCGCTTCGACTACGTCATCCCCATCGGGCTCCCCGACCGGCAGGCCCGCGAAGCCATGTGGCAACGCTTCATCCCGGCGCCCGTGGTGGACGCCGTGGACGTGGAACTGCTCGTCGAACGCACCGAAGGCTTCTCCCCCGCGGACATCGAGTATGCCGCCCGCAGCGCCTCCCAGCGCGCGCTGGAGAAGGCAGTGTACGACGACGGCGGGCTGGCGTCCGGCGGCACGCTTTCCGTCCGCGAGGCGGTGCGGAGGGGACCGTCCACCCAGGATTACCTCGACGCCATCGGTGAAACCCGGACCACCGTCAGCGCCGAAGTCCACCAGGACTTCCTGGAGGACATCGACGCCCTCGGCCGCGTGTAGTTTTTACTTATGTCTTCCAACCCCCTCCGGCATGCCATGGCACGCATGGGCGGCCGCGATCCGCATGAAAAGCACAGGGCAGCCACGCCGCTTGAACTCTTCTTCGACCTGACGTTTGTGATTGCCTTCGGCGTGGCTGGCAGCCAGTTTGCGCATGAAATCGCTGAAGCGCACTTCATTCCCGGCCTGCTGGGCTTCTCCTTTGCGATGTTCGCCGTCATCTGGGCCTGGATCAACTTCACCTGGTTCGCCAGCGCCTATGACACTGACGACTGGATCTTCCGCGTGGTCACCATGGTCCAGATCGTGGGAGTCCTGATCCTCGCCATGGGAATCGAGCCCATGTTCCGTTCACTGGTGGAAGGCGACCATGTCGATAACGCGGTGATCGTGGGCGGCTATGTGATCATGCGGCTCGCGCTGGTGGCGCAGTGGCTGCGGGCAGCCAGGCAGGATCCCGCGCGGCGCAGCACATGCCTGCGCTACGCCAGGTACCTCGCGCTGGTGCAGCTCGGATGGATTGCGGTACTGATCATTGAGGCCGACGTTCCCACCACGCTCATTATGATTGTGCCCCTGATCGCGCTGGAGATGGCCACCCCCTATGCCGCCGAGCGAAAAGCCAAAACACCGTGGCACGCACATCACATTGCCGAGCGGTACGGGCTGCTGGCCATCATCGCCCTCGGCGAATGCCTCATCGGCGCCATCGAAACCCTCCGTGCCATCGTTGCCAACCATGGCTGGAGCGTCGACGCTGCACTGGTCGGCTTTGGCGGCACCGCCCTGGCCTTCGCCATGTGGTGGACCTACTTCATGCTGCCTGCCGGACGGGCGCTGCACCTGCGCCGGCACCGGTCGTTCCTCTTCGGCTACGGCCACATCCCCATCTTCGCCGCGATAGCGGCCACGGGTGCCGGCCTGCATGTGGCCGCCTACTACATTGACCACGAGGCCCACATCAGCGGCGCGGTGGCCGTGGCCAGCATTGCCGTTCCGGTGGCACTGTTCAAGGGCTCCTTGACCTGGCTGTACAGCGTCATGGTTGGGCCGGACCGCACCGTCATCACCGTGGCCGCCATCGTGCTGACGGCACTGGCGGCGGCGGTTGGGCTGGCTGCCGCCGGGGTTTCGGTTCCGGTGTGCCTGCTGGTGATTGTGCTGGCTCTCGGCCTGTCAATTGTCATTGACGAGCGCCGCGGCTCGGAGCGGCTGCATCACGCCCTGGAGAAGCTGGAGGCCGGGACTACTGCTTCCCGCCCGTCCTAGCATCCGAGGCCGCGTCACCCGCGGCATCCGGCTCCCCGTAGGACAAGTTCTCGTAGTCCGTGGTGTCTTCCTCATCCAGCTGGTCGTCCAGCTCCTCCAGCAGCCACGGATTCACCCGGGCGAGGATTTTCCGAACTTCCTCCACCTCGACGGCGGCGTACAGCACAGGACGCGCATCGCGGTACTTGGTGACGGGCGGCTTGTCAGGCCATTTCTCAGCCAGTGCTTTGACCCGTTCGGGCAACGAGTTGTGGGCGTTGTCCGCGATTTTGACCAGGGCGGCATCATGGTCCTCGGCAATCTCGCGGATCCCGGCCTGATAGTCGTCCGGGTTGCCGTGCAGCCGGGTGGTGACGCGTTCAATGATCTCCACCGCCCGCTCGGAGACGCCCATGTCCAGCAGGGCCTGGCGGGTGATGGGAGTGTCCTCGGCAATGTCGTGAAGGTACCCCGCGATCCGGATGTCGTCGTCGAAATCGGCGAGGGCGTCTCCAACGGCGAGGACATGCTCCCGGTACGGGCGCTTCAGTTTGTCCTTCTGCCGGTTGTGGGCAACCTCGGCAAGGACCTTGGCGGTCTCTACCGTAAATTTGGGCGCCGGGCTCTGCTCCGCGGCCTGCTGGTCTGACATGTTCTAAGCCTAGGCGGAACAGACGGCCCGGGCTCAACCGGGCTCAGCCGATCCGGGGGCTACTGCTTGCCGTACTTCCGATGAACTGCCTGCTTGCTGACGCCCAGGCACTGCGCAATGGCCTCCCAGGACAATCCGGCCTGCCTCGCGCTCCGGACCAGCGACGATTCGGCCCTGTTCACTTCCTTCTGCAGTTCGGCGACGGCGTGCAGTGCCTCCGCCGGCCCCATGCCATCCATTGATCCCACGAGTGTTTTCATGCGGTCCACCTCCATGGCGTCAACAATAATTGACGGACCGCCGGACGTCAACGGAAATTGACGGGGCCGCCTTGGAGGGACCCGGGGTCAGCGCCGGGCTGAGTCGACCCCAGTCCACACCCAGGGCTCCCGCGGCAGGGCAACCGGGTCAAAAGCAGCCATTGCCCGCTCAAGGGGCCCGGCCGGCAGCCCCAGCGATTCCAGCAGCGTGTCCCTCACGGCGTCAGCTGGAAGTCCGGCCTCCGCCAGATCCCGCAGCGTCACCGCACCGTCGCGCTTGGCCAGCCGGACGCCGTCGGCATTCACCACCAGCGGCACATGCACATATTCCGGAACGGGAATATTCAGGAGCGTGGCAAGAAGCGCCTGCCGCGGGGTGGAAGGGAGGAGGTCGTCGCCGCGGACCACCTGATCTATGCCCTGCTCGGCGTCGTCCACCACCACGGCAAGGTTGTAGGCGGTCACGCCGTCGTTGCGGCGCAGCACAAAGTCATCCACCAACCCGGTATAGGAGCCGTGCAACAGGTCGCGCACCGTGTATTCCGCGACGTCGGCGCGGAGCCGGGTGGCAGCGGGGCGGGTGGATCGCTTGAACTCCAGCTCAGCGGGATCGAAGTTGCGGCAGGTCCCCGGATACGCACCCTGCGGCGCGTGCGGAGCGGACGGAGCGTCCTGGATTTCGCGCCGGGTGCAGAAGCATTCGTAAGTGAGCCCGGCACCCGTGAGCCGGGAGATCGCTTCGTCGTAAAGGGTGCCACGGGCGGTCTGGCGCACCACGTCGCCGTCCCAGGTGATGCCAATGGCCAACAGGTCCCGCAGTTGCTCCGCTTCCGCGCCCGCCCGCGCGCGGTCGAGGTCCTCCACGCGGAGCAGGAACCTCCGGCCGGTGGAGCGGGCAAACAACCAGGCAAGGATGGCCGTCCTCAGGTTCCCCACATGGAGTTCACCGGAGGGACTGGGGGCAAAGCGGCCTGCGGAGCTCATGGATCAACCCTATGCGGGAAGGGTGATTAGGCCGGAACAACACAAGAGCCCCTCAGCTACCGATGACTTCGGGGATCCGACGTCGGTAGCTCAGGGGCTCTTGCCGTGTTTGCAGAATGACCGTGGTGTGAACAAGAGTCAATCAGCGGCGGCCTCCTTGCGGGAAGCTGTGTCCAGTTGCCGGGGGGTGTGCCGGGAGCCTGTCAGCCAGTTGGGATTCAGCGGTAGCTTTGCCTTCGTTGCCATCATTTGAGCAGAAGACCTACAGTGGGGACAACAAGCAGTGCCTCGAGTGGTCAATCTGACCAACTCAGCTGGCCCTGCGCCGACAGGAACTGATCAGATTGCAGGAATTGGACGCCACCGACAAGCGCATCCTCAAGGGCTTGGACGAAGACCCCCGCGTTCCCGTTATGGTGTTGGCACAGCGGCTGGGCCTGGCCCGCGGAACAGTGCAAAGCAGGCTGGAGCGGATGACGGCCTCGGGAGCGCTGCGCCCGAACAGCAGCAGGGTAATTCCCGCCGCGCTGGGACGCGGGGTGGCCGCCTCCGTGAGCGCCGAACTGGACCAGAGCCACCTCAACGAGGCCATAGCCGCGCTGCGGAACATTCCGGAGGTGCTGGAGTGCCACGCGCCGGCCGGGGACACCGACCTGCTGATCCGCGTGGTGGCCACCAGCCCGGACGACCTCTACCGCGTCTCGGAGGAAATCAGGCTGTGCCCGGGCATCGTGCGGACTTCCACCAGCATGTTCCTCCGCGAAGTCATCCCCTACCGCACTACCGGCCTGCTCGCCGACTGACCGCCTACACGGGCGGGCCGGCGTTTGACTTCAGGTTTTTCATGACCAGGGTTGAGGTCAGCCGCTCAACCCCGGGCAGTGACGTGAGTTCGGCGTCGTAGAAGCGCTGGTAGGCAGGCAGGTCCTCGGCGATAACCTTCAGCAGGTAGTCGGGCGACCCGAACAGCCGCTGGGCCTCCACGATGTTGGGATTCTCCGCGACCCGGTCCTCAAAGACCTCCATCGTGGAGCGGTCCACCTGGCGGAGGGTCACGAACACAATCGCCTCGAACCCCAGGCCGACGGCAGAGGGATCGATGTCCGCGCGGTAGCCCCGGATCACGCCCGACTGCTCCAGGTCGCGCAGCCGCCGATGGCACGGAGCAACGGTCAGACCGACCTTTCCGGCGAGCGCCGTGGCGGTCATCCGGCCATCAACTTTAAGGTGGCGCAAAATATTTCGATCAATATGGTCGATCACGCAAAAATCTTATCGCCGAAGCCGCTCCATGCGCGAAATAGGACAGCACTTCTTGGGTGAAAGTATCTAAGGTTTCTCCTGACGGACCCCACGGCAGGAGAAACTATGAACCCCGAGCTGTTTTTCGCCTTTGTGCTGGTGGCCGCAGCCCTTGCCTGCACGCCCGGAGTGGACTGGGCGTACT
Source organism: Pseudarthrobacter sp. NPDC058329 (assembly GCF_042879835.1). NCBI lineage: Bacteria > Bacillati > Actinomycetota > Actinomycetes > Micrococcales > Micrococcaceae > Pseudarthrobacter > Pseudarthrobacter sp. NPDC058329. The sequence goes on along the minus strand of NZ_JBHVZR010000004.1, from coordinate 237,119 downwards.
CCATTGCAGCCGGGCTTAGGGCGCGGAGCTTTGTGCCGGCAGTGGCCGGGCTTTGCGGCGGGTATGTCCTCCACACGGTCCTGCTGGTGGCGGGGCTTGCCGCACTTCTTACGGGAATGCCCGGCGTCCTGGGCTGGCTCACCCTGGCCGGTGCCGGGTACCTGATGTGGCTGGGTGTGAGCACGCTTCGGTCCTGGCGCGGTGCCAGCTTCTCGGCAGGTACCGGCAGCGACGACGGTACACGGCTCCGCACCTTCCTGCAGGGCATGGGAACCAGCGGCATCAACCCCAAGGGCCTGTTGTTCTACGTGGCACTCGTACCCCAGTTTGTGAGCGCGGAGGCCGCCCTGCCCGTCCCGGTCCAGTCCGGCGTGCTGGGGATGACGTTTGTGCTGCTCGCCGGCCTGGTGTACACCGCCGTCGCGCTGCTGTCCCGCACCCTGCTGCAGAGCCGGCCTGGCGCCGCCCGGGCGGTGACGCTGGCCAGCGGGGTGATCATGGTGGTGCTGGGTGCCGTACTGCTCGGCGAACAACTCCTGCCGCTTTTCAACGGAGAGCAGGTTGCCGGCGCCTAGCCGGACAACCTAATCGTCGCTGAGTTTCTTCCAGTCCTGCTCCCAAATCCGTCGCATTTCCTCGTCCTTGCGGATGGGCACGGGCGCTGCGATCTCCCGCTGTGGCACCGGGTCCTCGTGCCGCCGCCCCCAGTCCCTTGGGTTCAGCGACCTCCGGCTGGAGTCGAGGAGCAGCAGCGCCCGGTCCGTCAGGGCGTCATTTCGCAGGGTCAGGTGCGTCTTCCGCCGGCGCAGGACCTCTGCCAGTGCCTGGTTCGCTGCATCCAGCCGGCCCTCACGCCGCAGGGCCCGTGCCCGCACAATCAGAAGGGCTGCAGAGAGATCGTCCGCGTTGAGCAGGCCGTCGGTCCAGTCGATCACTGTCCGGCTCCGGCCGAGGGTCAGCGCCAGGGAGCAGCGCGCCAAAGCCATGGGGAGCGATGGCGGCAGCCCGGTGAGCGCGTCCAGCGCCGCCTCCGTGCGCCCGGTCTCCCGCAAGGAGTGCGCCAGAGCCAGGAACACCGATTCCTCGCTGAACAGGACGGGGATCTCCACGCGCTCGGCCAGTTCGATGTGCGTGACGATCCTGGTGAGGTAGGTGGACGAATAGCGGTTGGCTTCATCCTCATTCCTGGTAGTGAGCCCGCGCTGGAGAAGTTCCGATGCGCGCAGGTAGCCGCCCTGCTTGTAGACCAGCAGGCCGGCCATGAGGTAGCAGAGCCCGGCCCATCCGGGGTAGGCGCGTGCCAGTGTGATCAGCTGCTCGGGCTGGCGGCTGGTGAAAACCGCCTCGTGCACGGCTTTGGCGGGCTTGGGCGGCATCCGTTTCAGCCGGGGAATCTCGCCGTCCACGGAGAGCAGTGCCGGGTGGCGCCCACCGAGCACGCCGGTGAGCAGGCTGCCCACTCCCCCGGCAAGGTCATGGACCGGCGTGCGCAGCTGGGGTTGGCCAAAGGGTGTGAGGTCGCGGCGGTCCCAATAGATCGGTGCGGAGTCCCCGGGCGTCATCTTTCCATGCTAACCGGGACCCCTGGCAGCCGGGCGATCCCGCACTGCCCCGCGCACCACGATGCCGGGCCAACCTGGGCCTTGTTCCGGCAGGAAATTTCCGCGAGGCTGGTAAGTACCCTTGGCAGTTCCGACATCAGCAAGGAGAACGCCGTGCACATCGACAAGTCCCAGATCCTCGAGCTCCTCAGGCACCAGGGGGAGAATGACAAGGCCGCCCAGGCGGAGTCCGAACTGCCGGAGCAGGTGGACACTGACCAGCACGCCGACCTGCTGTCCAAGCTGGGCATCAATCCTGCGGAATTGCTGGGAAAGCTTCCGGGCGGCCTCGGGGACAAGCTGGGCGGGCTGGGCCTCTAGCTCAGCCCCGTTCCATAAACCACTCGGTGAAGGCGGCGGCCCTCCCGGCGGGGTCCAGCCGCAGGACCCAGAGGTTGTCGTAGGTGGGCCGGTCGCCCGAATAGATGGTGACGGCCTGGATAAACGCGGTGTCGCCGTCCGCGCCCAGCAGTTCCCAGCTGAAGGTCCAGTCACCGGGTTCATCACGGGCTGCGAGCCAGCCGTCCACGATGCCTTCGCGCCCCTGCCACGCGTGGGGGTCATGGGGCCGGGTTTCGTACCGGGCGTCGTCGGTAAAGAGGGCGCCGATGTCCTCGGGCCGGTTGCTGGCCCAGGCGGCCTGGTAATTGTCCATCCAGGCCTGCACGTGCTCGCGGGCTAAAGTTCGCTCAGTCATGGTGCCGTTCTACGCCCCTCCGCAGGGGGCCGCAAGGGCCTTACCCGTTGGCGGCGGCGACCCACACGCCGATCACCCAGGTGCTGGTGGCCAGGCAGGCCAGCCCGAACTCGGCGAGCATACCCAGTCCGGTGGCTTTGAGGGCTGCCCAGCTGGAGGTCGTCGCCGTGCCGATGTTCCGCGTGCGGAGGAATTCGCTGAGCAGCAGGCCGGCCGCGAAACCGACGAATAGCCCCACCACGGGAATGATGAACATTCCCACCACTCCCGTGACCAGTGCCACCACGATGCTTCGGCTGGGTATCGCGTGTTCCTTAAGCTTCCTACCCGTGAGGACTGCACTGGCGGCCATGCCCGCAACCACAAACACCATGGCAATCGCGAACACCACCCAGCCCGCGGCGCCGGCTCCGCCCCAAATGGCCCAGGCCAGCAGGCTGGCACCAATCAGGATGCTGCCCGGAAGTACCGGGATCACGGTGCCTGCCACGCCTACCAGAATTGCCAGGCCGCACAGGACGGTCACCACGGTTTCGGAGTTCATGATCCCCAGTCTATGGTTGGGGCCCGTTTGGACTGCGACGGCGGTGCCTCCCGCGCGAGGGGAGCCACCGCCGTCGTAATTCTAAGAAAGCGCAGGGCTGCTACCCGGCCTCCACCGCAGCGGCGACAGCGGCGGTCACGGCGGGAGCCACCCGGGGATCGAGGGGGCTGGGCACGATGTAGCTAGCCGAGAGGTCCTCTGCTGCGAGCTCGGCGATGGCGTAGGCAGCGGCAAGCTTCATGGCAGGGGTGATGCGCCGGGCGCCGGCGTCCAGGGCGCCGCGGAAGATGCCAGGGAAAGCCAGCACGTTATTGATCTGGTTGGGGAAATCGCTGCGGCCGGTGGCCACCACGGCGGCGTACTTCACGGCGACCTCGGGCAGGACCTCGGGATCGGGGTTGGAGAGGGCGAACACGATGGCGTCCTGGTTCATCAGGGCCAGGTGCTCCTCGTCCAGCTTCGAGGAGGAGACGCCGATGAAGACGTCGGCCCCGGCCAGCGCCTCGGCAGGGCCGCCGTTGATGCCGCGGGGGTTGCTGCGGCCGGCGATGTCGGCCTTCTTGCTGGCAGTGTCCGTGGCGAGATCCTGGCGGCTGGCGTTGATGATGCCGCGGGAGTCCAGCAGGACCACGTCGGTGATACCGGCGGCCAGCAGGATTTCGGCGACGGCGATGCCGGCTGCGCCTGCACCGGAGACCACAACACGAAGGCTTTCCAGTTTACGGCCGGTCACCTTGGCCGCATTGGTCAGCGCGGCGAGGGCAACGACGGCGGTACCGTGCTGGTCATCGTGCATCACCGGGCAGTCCAGGGCCTCGATGAGCTTTTCCTCCAGCTCGAAGCAGCGGGGCGCGGAGATGTCCTCGAGGTTGACCGCGCCGAAGCTGGGGCGCAGGCGGACAAGGGTTTCCACGATCTCGTCCACGTCCGTGGTGTTGAGTACGAGCGGAATGGAGTCCAGGTCGCCGAAGGTCTTGAACAGGGCGGACTTGCCCTCCATGACGGGCAGTGAGGCGCTGGCTCCGATGTTCCCCAGACCCAGGACGGCGGTGCCGTCGCTGACCACGACTACCAGGCGCTCGGCCCAGGTGAGGGTTCGGGCCAACTCCGGCCTGGCATGGATTGCCCGGCTGACCTCCGCCACACCCGGAGTGTAGGCGATGGACAGGTCACGCTTGTTGGACAACGGAACGGTGCTGGCGATGGAGAGCTTGCCGCCCTGGTGGGCATCAAAGATCTCGGTTTCGCTTAGCGCCGTGGCTGCGGAATTGTCGGTGGCTGCAATTGCGTCAATGGACACGTCGTTGTCTCCTGGTGCTCGCCGTGGGCACACGGCACGTAGGGATCAGGCCCAAACAGGCCTGAACGGAAGTGGTGCGGCGGAATACCCTGGGGTGGCGGGTCCGTGGGAGCTCGGGGATGGGCCCTGCTGCTCCGTTTCGACCATGGTAGGCGGCGGGAAGCGGGCTTCCGGTGCAGTTTGACGGTTGGAAATGGTGCCAAAACGTTTATCCAGGCGCATCTGTGACCCACGCCACGGCAATAAGCCCGATTTAATCCATTATTGGTCTAGACCGATTACGCGCTTTGGTGGAGTGTGTAGCTGCCCCCGGCGGCCGGAGCGAGGCGCGTGCAGGCCTTCTTGAGGTCTTCCTCAGCCTCGAAAAGGGAAAGGCGGCGGTTCCGGACGGACTGGACCAGACCAGTGACCGTCAACAAAAGGACCCTGGCCGCGGTGGCATCACCGGAGGCATTGGACACCAGTTTTTCGCTGAGAGCGTCGATGTCGCGCAGGAGGGCCGTAGTGTCCCGGTCCGGAAGGTAGACGCCTCGGCTCAAGCACTGCTCGACGGCTGGCTGCATCACCCTCATGTGGAAGATCTCCATCACCAAACCGCCCAGCGCCCTGCCACGGAACCGCGCCGCACTGGTGCTGCGGGCCACCTGCAGCTCTCCAAGCTGGTGGCGGTAGAGAGCCAGCATCAGGTGGGTGCTGGTGGGGAAGTAGCGGTACAGCGTGCCCGGGGGCACGTCAGCCCTGGCGGCCACCTCGGGCAGTTCCACTGCGTCCAGGCCCTTCCGGGCGAAGCCGGCGGCAGCATCGAGGATGCGCGCATAGCGGAGCCGCTGGCGTGGAGCGGAGGGCACGGCGGCCATGGGCGGATGGTCTGGAAAGGTCTCAGGCATCTGTATTCCGGGGTTGTGATCCTATGGTGCAGCAGCCGTGAGCGTCCCCATCCCGGACCGCCTGCAATCCGGTTCAACTATACGGCACCGTACTGCAGCGTAACTTGTCAGCTGCCTTAGTGACGGGCCGTTCGAAAGTCAGGCCACGCTCTTGATTTTGACCACGAAGACAGCGCCGAGCAGGCCGATGATGGCGGCCATGGAGAAGAGTGTGCCGTACCCGCCGAATTGCGTCACCGCGAGGAAAGCGAGGCCCGTTGCGAACACTTGCGGCAGCGAGGCGGCCACGTTAATGACTCCCATATCCTTGCCTCGGTCCGCGGCCTGCGGGAGCACCTGCGTCAGCAGGGCGAAGTCAACGGCCTGGTAGGCGCCGTAGCCGATGCCCAGGATGCCGGCCCCAATCAGGGCGCCGGTCCACACGGGGAAGAACGCCATGGTGAGGCCTGCCATGGCGATCATGACGGAAGAGGCGATCACGAATGGCTTGCGCTTGCCCACCCGGTCGCTCCACGGCCCCGCGATCACCGCAGTAATCATCACCAACACCGCATAAATGCCGGTAAGGGTCAGGACCCCCAGCGCTGGGTTCTCATGCTTGATGACGTCCGCGAGGAAAAAGATCAGGTACACAATGGTCAGCTGGTTGCAGACGTTGACCAGGAAGCGGGTGAGCCACGCCCACGCGAAGTCCGGGTGGCGGGCCGGGCTGATCCAGAAGCCGCGGAGGAAATTGCCCCACGAGAACGGCGGGCGGAGCTCCCTGGGCAGCGGCGGGTCATTTCGGTGGAACAGGTACGGCAGCACGGAGAACAACAGGGCGGCCGCACACATGGCGTATCCCACCATGAAGTTCCCGGAAACTACCGCCCCGAAGACCGCGCCAAGGAGGATCCCCGCCGTTTGCCCCAGGGCAGCCAGTCCCCCCACGCCGCCGCGCTGCAGCACCGGAACGCGGTCCGGAATGGCTGCGGTGATGGCCGCGTAGGCCGCGTTGGCGCCCAGCTGGACCAGGCACCAGAACAGGACCATCAGGGCAACAGCCGTGGCCCCGGACATTGCCAGCAACGCTGCGGTGGCCAGGATGGCACCCGCCAGGACCCAGGGGGAACGCCGGCCGAAACCTGAGACCGTTCGGTCGGACAGCGCACCGAAGAGCGGATTGGCCACCAGGGATACGGCGGCCCCGCACCCAAGTACGAGGGAGGCGATGGCTTCCTTGTTGGCTTCGTCGATGCCAATGGCCTGCTGGGCGATAAAGATGTTGATGGGTCCGAAGAACGCGGCGTTAATGCCAACATTGACCAGCACCAGCCCGGTTACCCAGCGCGCCGTGACCTTCTGCGTCGGTTCGGCGAGCGCAGCAGTCGTGGTCCGCGGAACGTCCGGCGGGACCGGTGTGTTGGACAGGCTCATGGCTGGTTCCCCCCGGGGCAGGTGCTGATGCTGGAAATCAGACTATCGTGGGCCTTGCCCGGCGTCTGTGCCGCACGCCGGGGCAGTTGCGAGTGCGCGGCATTCCGAGGCTCGAAGGAGAACCACATGAACGCTGCTTCCACCCCTGCCATCAACACGGCCGATCTCTATGACGAGCGCGGCGACGAATTGGGCTCGGTGTCACTGCAGTTCCAGTCCCTGGGCGGCCGTTCCCACTTCAGCGGACAGGCGCGGACCATCCGCTGCTTCCAGGACAACGCCCTGGTGAAATCCACGCTCGCAACCCCCGGCAACGGCAATGTGCTGGTGGTGGACGGCGGCGGTTCGCTGGGGACTGCCCTGATGGGGGACATGATCGCCGAAAGCGCCGTGGCGAACGGCTGGGCCGGCGTCGTGATCAATGGGGCCATCCGGGACCGCAAAGCTATCGCCCAACTGGACCTCGGAGTCAAGGCATTGGGCAGCAACCCGCGCAAGAGCGCCAAGGCTGGTGCCGGCGAAGTTGATGTGGACGTGGAGATCGACGGCGTGACCATAAGGACCGGGGCGATGATCTGGTGCGACCCGGACGGCATCCTCGTGGAGCGCTGACCACCCGCCCGCTTGGACGAACTTTCGGTTCCGGGGAATGGGCAGGGGCGTACGATAGTTACTGAAAGCAACTATCGTGGATTTCCCTTTCCCTGGAGCACTTATGTCCAAACCCACTGCCGTGCGCGCCGCAGGAGAAACCCTGACGAAGCGCCAAATTGTCACCGTGATGGTGGGCCTGATGCTGGGCATGTTCCTGGCATCGCTGGACCAGACCATCGTGTCCACTTCCATCTACACCATCGCCAACGACCTCGACGGGCTCTCCCTCCAGGCCTGGGCCACCACCGCGTACCTCATCACATCCACCGTCAGCACCCCGCTGTACGGCAAGCTGAGCGACATCTTCGGCCGCCGCCCGCTGTACCTGACGGCCATCGTGATCTTCCTGGCGGGATCCCTGTACGCCGGATCCGTCCACTCCATGACCGAACTGGCCCTGGCCCGTGGCGTCCAGGGGCTGGGTGCCGGCGGCCTGCTGGCCCTCGCCCTGACCATCATCGGCGACATCGTGCCCCTGAAGGAACGGGCCAAATACCAGGGCTACTTTATGTCCGTGTTCGGCATCTCCTCGGTGCTGGGCCCCGTAGTGGGCGGTGCGTTTGCCGGCTCCGCCAACATCCTCGGCTTCGAGGGCTGGCGCTGGGTGTTCTTCATCAACCTGCCCATCGGCCTGGCCGCCCTGGCTGTGGTGTTCCTGTTCCTGCACCTGCCGGCCAAGCACGTGAAGCAGAAGATCGACTACTGGGGTGCTGCGGCCATCACCCTGGCTATCGTGCCGCTGCTGCTGGTGGCGGAGCAGGGCCGCAGCTGGGGCTGGGCATCCCTGAACTCCTTCCTCTGCTACGGCCTGGGCATTGTGGGCATCATCGGGTTCCTGCTCGCCGAGAAGCGCGCCGGGGACTACGCGCTGATCCCGCTGCGGCTCTTCCGGAACGCCACGTTCGGCCTGTCGTCGCTGCTGAACTTCATCATCGGCATCGGCATGTTTGGAGCCATCGCCATGCTCCCGATGTACCTGCAGCTGGTCAAGGGCCTCACACCCACAGAGGCCGGCCTGATGATGATCACCTTCACCATCGGCATCCTCAGCGGCTCCATCACGGCCGGCCGCACCATCTCCGCCTCCGGCACCTACCGGATCTTCCCCATCATGGGCACGGCCATCCTCACGGCTGCGGCCCTGGTGATGGGACTGTCCCTGGGCGTGGACACGGCCCTGTGGGTTCCGGGACTGATCGCGGTGTTCTTCGGCATGGGCCTGGGCTTCTGCATGCAGCCGCTCACGCTTGCCATGCAGGTGTCCGTGCCGCGCCGGGACATGGGCGTGGGCACCTCCTCCGCCGCGTTCTTCCGTTCCATGGGCGGCGCCGTGGGAACTGCTGTGTTCATCTCCATGCTGTTCAGCCTGGCCGCCGGCCGGATCGCAGACACCATGAGGACCGCCCTGGGAAATGCCGATTACCAGGCGGTCCTTCAGGACCCCGCGGTAGCGGCGGACCCCGCCAACGCGAAGCTGTATGAGTTCTTCCGGAACGGGGCATCCAACGAATCCCTCAATGACACCAGCTGGCTCCACACGGCCAACAGCACGCTGACCCGGCCCATCACCGAGGGTTTCGCGTACGCCATCGACACCGTCATGCTCACCGCAGCAGTGCTCACCGGCATCGCCTTCCTGATCAGCTTCGCGCTGCCGAACAAGAAGCTCACCGACTCCAAGGCGGTTCCGCAGGAGCCGGCCGTGGTGCACTGACCTTCGCTGCCCGGTTCTGAGGCCGACGACGGCGGGACCCTTCCGCCGTCGTCGGCATCTTCCGGTGCGCCGGGCAGGAAGGCGCCCGGCACCGCCCGACTGGAAACCGTGCGCCGTGGCGTGGAACACTGTACAGCGCGTGTGCGCCGGCCCAGTGGCCGGTTCCGCAGCCGACGACGTCCGCACCGCATCCATCCAAACCCCAGACCAAGGGAGCACCATGCCCACTGCCCAGGAGCAGACAACCGCCCAGATACCGCGGCGGGTGATCTGGCTGGCACTTGCAGGTGCGGTGGGCGGATTCCTGTTCGGTTTCGATTCGTCCGTGGTGAACGGCGCAGTGGACGCCATGAAGGATGAGTTTGCGTTGTCCGAGGCTGTTACGGGCTTCGCCGTGGCCATTGCCCTGCTGGGCTGTGCAGCCGGAGCCTACCTGGCCGGCAAGGTTGCCGACCGCTACGGCCGCATCCCTGCCATGAAGCTGGGTGCGCTGCTCTTCCTGGTCAGCGCCCTTGGCACAGGGTTCGCCTTCAGCGTCGGGGACCTGATCTTTTGGCGCCTTGTGGGCGGGCTGGGGATCGGCCTGGCCTCGGTGATTGCCCCGGCGTACATCTCTGAAATCTCGCCGCGCAAAGTCCGTGGCCGCCTGGCATCGCTGCAGCAGCTTGCCATCACCACGGGTATCTTCGCCGCGCTGCTGTCCGATGCGCTCTTCGCCACCAGCGCGGGAGGGGCCGGCCAGGCGTTCTGGCTGGGGATCGAGGCCTGGCGCTGGATGTTCCTGGCCGCAGCGGTGCCCGCCGTGGTGTACGGCTGGGTGGCCTACACCCTTCCCGAATCCCCCCGCTTCCTCGTGTTCCTGGGCAAGGAGGACGAGGCCCGCAGGGTGTTCGATTCGATCGCCCCGGCTGAGGACACCGACCGGCACATCCGCGAGATCCGTGAGGCCATCGAGGAAGACAAGGTCGCCGGCCAGAAGGGCTCGCTGCGCGGCAGGACCTTTGGCCTGCAGGCGGTTGTCTGGGTGGGCATCATCCTGTCCGTCCTGCAGCAGTTCGTGGGCATCAACGTGATCTTCTACTACTCCACCACGCTGTGGAAGGCGGTGGGATTCCAGGAAAAGGACTCGCTCACCATCTCGGTGGCCACCTCCATCACCAACATCCTGGTCACCCTTGTAGCCATCGCACTGGTGGACCGCATCGGACGGCGTCCCATCCTGCTGGCGGGCTCAGTGGGTATGGCCGTATCCCTGGGCGCCATGGCCCTGGCATTCTCCACGGCTGTTGGTTCCGGCGAAGAAATTCCCCTGCCGGGCGCCTGGGGTCCGGTTGCCTTGGTGGCCGCGAACGTTTTTGTGGTCAGCTTCGGCGCGTCCTGGGGGCCGCTGGTGTGGGTGCTCCTCGGCGAGATCTTCCCGTCCCGGATCCGCGCCCGGGCCCTCGGCCTGGCTGCTGCCGCGCAGTGGGTGGCGAACTTTGCCATCACGCTGAGCTTCCCGGTCATGGCCGCCGGTTCACTGCCGCTGACGTACGCCATGTACGCACTGTTCGCGGCGGCGTCATTCTTCTTTGTAATGTTCAAGGTGCCCGAGACCAATGGCATGTCGCTGGAGCAGGCGGAGACCCTGTTCGTGGCGAAGGGCTCCAAGAAGGGCTAGCAACGCCCTCCCACTTCCTGCGGGAACGCATAAACCCCCGCTCACTTTCCGTGGGCGGGGGTTTGCGCTTTACCGGTCCGGCCTGCGCGGCAGGTCAGGCGAAGTAGACGCCGATCCGGTTGCCGTCGATGTCCTCGATGCGGATGTCGATGTCGTACACGTCGCGGAGCATGGCCTGCTGCATGATCTGCCGCGGGCTGCCCTGGTGCACCAGCCGCCCGTCCTTCATGGCCAGGATGGTATCCGAGTAGCAGGACGCGAAGTTGATGTCGTGGACCACCAGGACGATTGTCTTGCCGAACTCGTCGGCCAGCCGGCGCAGGAGCCGCATCATCTCCACCGAGTGCTTCATGTCCAGGTTGTTCAGGGGCTCATCGAGCAGCAGATACTGCGTGTCCTGCGCCAGCACCATGGCGATGAATGCACGCTGGCGCTGGCCGCCGGAGAGTTCGTCCACGAACTTGTCCGCCATGCGGGTCAGGTCGAGGTGCGCGATGGCCTCCTCCACCTTGCCGAGGTCCTCCACCGTGGGCCGGCCGCCGGAGTGGGGGAACCTGCCGAAGGCCACAAGGTCCCGCACCGTCAGGCGCATGGTCAGGTGGTTCTCCTGCCGCAGGATGGCCATGGTCCTGGCCAGTTCCCGGCTGTCTGTGGAAGCGATGTCCAGCCCGGCCACGGAGACGGCCCCGGCCTCAAGCGGCTGCAGCCGGCTGATCAGCGAGAGCAGGGTGGATTTTCCCGCTCCATTGGGACCAATGATGGAGGTGATGCCGCCTTGCGGGATCATGCAGCTGACGTCGTCGAGGACGGCCTGGCCACCATAACTCTTGGAGACGTTGCGGACGTCGATCACGGCCGGACTCCCGTTCCGGTGCGGGGAAGGGGGCAGGTCATTTCAGGGAGCCTTTCAGAAGGAGATACAGGAACAGGATGCCGCCCGCGAATTCGATGACCACGCTCAGGGCGGTGCCGAAGCCGAACACCTTCTCCAGGAGCAGCTGGCCGCCCACCAGGGCCACGGCGCCGATCAGCACCACGATGGGCAGCAGCCAGGCATGGCTGAAGCCGCGGCACAGCTGGTAGCCAAGGCTCACCACCAGTAGCCCGAAGAATGTCACTGGCCCCACCAGTGCCGTGGACACCGCCACCAGCAACGAGCACCCGAGCAGTACGCGCATCACCACTTTCCGGTGGTCCACACCCACGTTGATGGCGACGTCCCGGCCCAGCGCCAGGACGTCGAGTGTGTGGCGGGACCGCCATACAACGGCACAGACAACAGCAACCATGACCGCCGAGACGGCCAGCAGCGCCGGGTCCACGTTGTTGAAACTCGCGAAGAACAGGTCCTGGAGGATGATGAACTCGCTCGGCTCCATCAGCCGCTGGAGCAGCGAGGAGAGGCCGCGGAACAGGCTGCCAAGGATGACGCCCACCAGCAGAAGCAGATGGAGGGAGCGGGTGGCACCAGTGAACATCCAGCGGTAGAGCAGCGCGCTGAACGCCACCATCAACAGCACTTCGACGCCGAACTGTAGTGTGGGCGGGGCGGCCACCACCGCGGCGGCACCAAGCGTGAACGCCATGGCAGTCTGCACCAGGATGTACAACGAGTCGAACCCCATGATGGACGGCGTGAGGATCCGGTTGGCGGTCACGGTCTGGAACAGCAGCGTGGACACGCCCACAGCCACCGCCACCAGCAGCATTGCGGCCAGCTTGATGGCGCGGCGCGGCAGGATGTACCCCACGTTGCCCTTGAGGTCGAAGAACAGGAAGAGGCAGACGACGGCGGCAGTCGCCGCGAGCAGGATGCCCGCCACGAGGCGCGGTGAGGCGCTGCGGACGGCGGCCTTGAGCCTTTGCTGCACACCCGCCGTCGGACTCTTGGGGTGGGCGGATTCGTTGGTGGGCGGCAGCAGCGTGGTGCTACTAGGCATTGCGCTTCCTCAGGATCAGGACGAGGAAGAGTACGGCGCCCAGCACGGACATCACCATTCCCACGGGGACCTCGTAGGGGTAGCGGATGGTGCGGCCGATGATGTCGCAGGCCAGCACGAACGCGGCGCCGAACAGGGCGGTCCAGGGCACGGCGCGGCGAAGGTTGTCGCCAAAAATGAGGGACACGATGTTGGGCACCACCAGCCCCAGGAAGGGAACGGCACCCACGGTGGTCACCACCACCGCAGAAATCAGCGAGACGATGATCAGTCCCAGCCGCATGGTCCGGCCGTAGTTCAGGCCAAGGTTGGTGGTGAAGTCCTGGCCCATGCCGGCCACGGTAAACCGGTCTGCGGCGAGCAGGCCCAGCAGCATCAGGCCGGCGACGATCCATAGGAGCTCGTACCGGCCGCGAAGGACGCCGGAGAAGTCGCCGATCATCCAGTTGCTCAGGGTCTGCAGCAGGTCGTAGCGGTAGGCGAAGAACGTGGTGACGGCAGCGATGACACCGCCCAGCATGATTCCCACCAGCGGGATGAGCAGGGTGTTGCGGGCCGGCAGCCGCCGCAGGATGGCCAGGAAGAGCGCAGTTCCCAGCAGTGCAAAGGCGCTGGCCACCAGCATCTTGGCCAGCACCGGGGCCTGCGGGGCGAAGACGGTGACCACCAGGATTCCCAGGGTGGCGGATTCAACCGTCCCCACCGTGGAGGGCTCCACGAAGCGGTTCCTGGCCATGAGCTGCATGATCAGGCCTGCGACGGCAACCGCCATGCCTGCGAGCAGCACTGCGAGGGTCCGTGGAACGCGGGAAATCCAGAAGACCTCCACCGTGGCCGGGTCGCCCGCCAGGAGAGCCGGCAGGGAGACGTCGCTGACGCCCACAAACATGCTCACGGCGGCGAGGGCAAGGACGGCGGCAGCGCCCGCAGCCAGGCCTGCGCCGTGGCGGGCCTGGCTGCGGGTTGCCGGCGCAACGGGGCGCACGGCGGTGGCGGTCATGGTGGTTGAACCAGGTTTGCGGCGCTAGGCCACTGATGCGGCGACGGCGTCAACCATCGCTTTGACGTTGTTCAGGCCGTATCCCACGAGGTACCAGCCGGACGGATCAAGGTTGATCACCTTGTTGTTCCTCGCGGCGTTGGTGGACTGGACGAGTTCGTTGTCCAGGATGGGATTGGCGGCGGAGGCTTCGGTTCCCACCGCGGTGTCGCGGTTGATGACGTACAGGATGTCCGGGTTGGCCTGCTTGATGTATTCGAAGGAGACCGCTTCGCCGTGGCTGCCGTCAACCTTGACGTCGGCGGCCGTGGGGACGCCCAGGACGTCGTGGATGATGCCGAAGCGTGAGCCGGCGCCGTAGGCGGTCACTTCGCCGCCGGAGGTGAGGACGATGAGGCCCTTGCCTGCACCGGCAGCCTTGGCCTTGGTCTCGGAGATGGTGGCGTCCACCGCGGCGAGTTTCTCCTCCACTTCAGCTGACTTGTCGAAGATGGTCCCGAGCTTTTCGGTCTGGGCCTTAAAGCCTTCCAGTGGCTGGGCCGCATCAATGGACAGGTCGATGGTCGGAGCGATCTTGCTCAGTTCCTCATAGGCTCCCGCCGTACGGCCGGAGATGATGATGAGGTCCGGATCGCCGGCACTGATGGCCTCGAAGTCGGGCTCCTTCATGGAACCGATCTTGGAGTACTTGGCGTCCGAGAACTTCGCCAGCGCCTCGGGGTAGGCCGCTTCCGGCACGCCGGCAGGCTCCACGCCCAGGGCATCCAGGGTGTCCAGTACGCCCAGGTCGAACGTAAAGACCTTTTCCGGATTCACCGGCACGTTGGCGGTGCTGCCCTGGGCATGCTCAACGGTGATGGTGGCGGTTTCGTCAGCGGGCGTCGCCGTCGCGCTTCCTCCGCAGGCGGTGACGGTCAAAAGTGCCGCTCCCGCCGCAAGTGCCCCCACATAGCTCGACAGCTTCTTCTTCACGTTCTTCTCCGCTCGGGTAATACGTCACAACTTCGTTGCCTAATGGCCAGAGCCTATAAGTAAGGGAAGGCTAACTTCAAAACGGGAGCGGCTATTGGCGTCATAAGTGGGAGAGGTCACACAGAACGACGCCGGCACCCTGGTGGGTACCGGCGTCGTGATTGCAGGAGGGGTGCCCGGAAAGGGGCAGGATCTGCAGGAGGGTTGCCCCAAAAGCGGCAGAAAGTGAGAGAGCGTCAGGCGGGGGTGCCGGCCACCTCTGCCTGGCGTTCTTCGACCAGCGTCGCGACGGCGTTGAACAGCGGGTGCCCCGGCTCCAATCCGGTGATCCGGACTGTTGCGTCCGGGGCGTTGGCGGAGGTGAGGATTTCCGCCAGTTCCGTTGCCTCGGTATCGGCGGGATCGTTGAAGCGCAGGGCAGCGGCGATGGCGCCGAGCAGCGCCTCCGGCACCACGCCGCGTTCGGCGAGTTCTGCGGCCGGCCCGATGAACCGTTCGTGCCGGCTCAGCTTGCGCAGGGGCGCGCGGCCCACCCGGTTCACGGTGTCCGGCAGGTGCGGATTGGAGAACCGGACCAGGATCTTCTGGACGTAGGCCTCCTGTTCGTCATGGCTGAAGCCGTGCTTTGCCACCAGTAGCTGCTTGGTTTCCTCGAGCACGGCCCTGACATCCTCCGCAACGTCCTGGTCAGCCATGGCGTCGGAAATCTTCTCCAGGCCCGCTTCGAACCCCAGGTAGGCGGCCGAGGCGTGGCCGGTGTTCACGGTGAAGAGCTTCCGTTCGATGTACGGCGAGAGGTCGTCCACGAAGGTTGCACCGGGAATTTCCGGGACGGTGCCGCCAAAGGCAGACCGGTCGATGACCCACTCGTAGAACGTTTCCACCGTGACGTCCAGGCCCTGGCCGGCTTCCTGGTTGGGCACGATCCGGTCCACTGCGGTGTTCGCGAACACGGCCTTGCCGTCCAGTGCACTGGCGGCGGCCCCGGGTTGGGAGGCCACCTCCTGGGCCAGGATGTCCGTGGCGTTGATGGCGTTCTCGCACGCCATCACCTGCAGCGGCGCCAGCCCGGGGGCCCGCGCGGCGATGCCCTTGGCGATGGCCGGTGCCACGAACTTCAGGACGTGCGGGCCCACGGCGGTGGTCACGATGTCCGCCGTGGCGATCTCCGCGATGAGCTCGGCTTCCTGGGTGCTTGAGTTCAACGCCCGGAAGTTGTTCACGGTCCGTACCGCGGGGTTCTCCCCCACCTCATGCACCGCGTAGCTGTCCGCGGCGGCGAGCTGGTTGATGAGTTCCTCGGCGACGTCGGCGAACACCACCTCGTAGCCTGCGTTATGCAGGAGCAGGCCCACGAAGCCCCGGCCGATGTTTCCGGCGCCGAAATGTACTGCCTTCACTATGCGTTGACCTTTCCGAAGAGCTCCAGGACCTCGTCCTCGGACGTGGCGGCCTCAAGCCGGGCCACCTGTTCTTTGTTGGTGAAGACCTTCGCGATGGAGGACAGGATGTGCAGGTGTTCGTTGTTCACGCCGGCGACGCCCACTACGAACTTGACCTGCTTGCCGTTCCAGTCGATGCCTTCGGGATAGCGGATCACGGACACCGCGGACTTCCGGATGTGGTCCTTGGCCGCATTGGTTCCGTGCGGGATGGCCAGGAAGCTGCCCATGTACGTGGACACTGACTGCTCGCGCTCGTGCATGGCCCTGATGTAATCCTCGTCCACCGCGCCGCGGGCCAGCAGGAGCCGGCCGGCTTCCTCGATGGCTGCATCCCGGGTGGTGGCTGTTCCGCGGAGCACCACACTTTCCCGGGCGAGGATCTCCGGGGCACCGGCCGCTGGCGCTTTGGCGGCGGAGGTTCCGACGGCGGTGCCGGGGGCAGCTGCGCCGGCTGCTCCCGTTGCGGGTCCTGCGGAGGCTCCGCCCGGCGTTCCCGCACCGGCGTCCGGCCCTTCCGTTGCCACGGTGCCTTCGGTGTTGCTTCCCCGGACCAGCTCAACGATCTCGTCGTATTCCGGGCTGCTCATGAAGTTGTCAACGGAGTAGTGGACCGCACTGGACGTAGCCGGCCTGGCGCGTTCGGTCAGGTCCTGGTGGGTGACCACAACGTCATAGTCGTCCTTGAGGTTGGCGATCGAGGCGTTGGTGACCTTCACGTCCGGGAACCCGGCAGCCTTGATCTTGTTCCGCAGCACGGAGGCGCCCATGGCACTGGAGCCCATGCCGGCGTCGCACGCGAAAACAATGTTCCGTACCGGACCGGCGAGGACGCCCACGCCGCCTGCCCCGGAAGCGGCACCGGTGAGCGTGGAGGAAACCGAGCTCTTCTTGCCCTTCATGGCCTCCATCTTGGAGGTGGCTGCGTTCAGGTCTCCCTCGTCGCTGTGGCGGGTGGTCTTCATAATGACCGAGGCCACCAGGAAGGAAGCAGCCGTGGCCAGCAGCACCGCGAGGATGACGCCCACGTAGCTGTCGCGCGAGGTCTGGGCGAGCACGGCGAAAATGGAGCCCGGAGCCGCCGGTGCAACCAGGCCGGAGTTGGTGATCGCCAGGGTGGCGATGCCGGTCATGCCGCCGGCAATGGCAGCCAGGATCAGCAGCGGGCGCATCAGCACGTAGGGGAAGTAGATCTCGTGGATGCCGCCGAGGAAGTGGATGATAGCGGCACCGGGGGCTGACGCCTTGGCGGCCCCGCGGCCAAAGAACATGTACGCCAGCAGGATGCCCAGGCCCGGGCCGGGGTTGGCTTCGAGCAGGAACAGGATGGACTTGCCCTGCTCCAGGGACTGCTGGATGCCCAGCGGGGTGAGCACGCCGTGGTTGATGGCGTTGTTGAGGAAAAGTACCTTCGCCGGCTCAATGAAGATACTGGTGAGCGGCAGCAGGCCGTTGTTGACCAGGAACTGGACCACGTTGCCGGCCCCCGCGCTGAACGCCGAAACCACCGGAGCGATGGCATAGAAGCCCAGCATGGCCAGCAGCGCGCCCCAGATGCCTGCGGAGAAGTTGTTGACCAGCATCTCAAAGCCGGGGCGGATCTTGCCGTCCCAGATGGAGTCAATCTTTTTGATGGTCCAGCCACCCAGCGGGCCCATGATCATGGCGCCGATGAACATCGGGATGCCGGCGCCCACAATCACGCCCATGGTGCCGATGGCACCCACCACGCCGCCGCGGACGTCGTAGACCATCTTGCCGCCGGTATACCCGATGAGGAGCGGCAGCAGGTAGGTGATCATTGGCCCCACCAGGCCGGTATTCGGCACACCGTTGGTCTCACCGAAGCCGCCCAGCTGAGGAACCGGCAGCCAGCCCTTTTCAATGAACAGGGCCGTGATAAGGCCCCAGGCAATGAAGGCGCCGATGTTGGGCATGATCATTCCGGACAGGAACGTCCCGAACTTCTGGACGCCAACCCGCACGCTGGTGCGGGGTTTTGCAACTGTCTCTGTTGCCATGTGATTTCCTAACCGTCATTCCTGCGGCTGCGCAGGATGGTCCGATACTTACGACGACGTGCTGGTGGAGCTGGGTGGCGCTTTTCAGCCGGCAGGGCTGGTGGAGATCCGGTGGAGCCATTCGAGGAAGAGTTTGAGTTCCGAGCTGGAGAGCTGGTCTGAGTGCGAAGCCTGAAGTGCGGCGTTCAGGGCGATCGCGGCCACCACCACCGAGGATTTTCCGGTGTCTCCCGGGGCCGCGCCGCTGGCGGGCTCGGCGGACACCGCGAAGATCATGGCATCCCGGGTCATGGTGGACAGTTCGAGGTTCCGGTCCGAGGCGGGTTCCGCAATCAGCATCAGCGTCACACCCACGTTTGCGGCCAGGATGGACCTGGCTGCTTCCCTGGGCTGGACGTTCAGCTGGCCCGCCACTGCTGCCTTGTTCAGCATCTCCTCCATCAGCGCCTCGGCATCGGCAACGATGGCGGGGCGGCTTTCCGGGCGGATATTGCCGAACATCACCAGGTACAGCTCCGGCTGGTTGAGCCCAAACTGCACGTGGTTGTCCCACATTCTCCGGATATCCACGAGCGGCTGCCCGGAGGGGGCGAAGTCTCTTTCGCCCGCAACATACTCTTCAAACCCTGCGGCGACGACGGCGTCAAACAGGCCTTCCTTGTCACCGAAGTGGTGGTACAGCGTGGGAGCTGTCACCCCTGCCAGCTGCGTGATCTGGCGGGTGGAGACGGGCGCCCCCGCGGAATTTGCCAGCAATTCCGCGGCTGCACGGAGCAGCCGCATTTTGGGGGGAAGCTGGCCATCCAAACTCATAACCGCTACCCTAGCACCTATAGCATTGCTATATGAACTGAATCACATACAATTTTTTTCAGGCACGTTTCCCGCTTCCGGACGTAGCAGTCCTCCGGCGGGCCGGCATGGCGCCGGACATATCGGCGGGCCTGGCAACCGGCAGAGAATGAGGACCTTCAGTGCAGAACTTCCCAGGAGTAGGCGTCAGTCCAGGCCGCGTTATCGGCACCGTCCGGCAGATGCCCAAACCCATCAGCGAACCTCCGGCCGGCGAACTGCTGGCGCCGGACACCACCGCCGAGGAAGCCACAGCAGCCCTGAAGGCGGCATCCCAGGCAGTGCACGATGAACTCAAGGCGCGGGCCGCCCACGCCACCGGCGACGGCAAGGCCGTCCTGGAGGCCACGGCACTGATGGCCAAGGACACCATGCTGATCAAGGGCGCCGCCAAGCTCATTGCCCGTGGCACCTCAGGCGAGCGCGCCATCTGGGAGTCCGGCTCCTCCGTCTCGGAAATGCTCCACAACCTCGGCGGCTACATGGCCGAACGAGCCACCGACGTCCTGGACGTCCGCGCCCGGATTGTGGCCGAGCTGCGCGGTGTCCCCGCCCCAGGCATCCCCGCCTCCAGCACCCCGTTCGTCCTGGTGGCCGAGGACCTGGCCCCGGCCGATACCGCCACCCTTGATCCCAACAAGGTCCTGGCCCTCGTCACCGCAGGCGGCGGCCCCCAGTCCCACACCGCCATCATCGCGCGTTCCCTCGGCCTTCCCGCCGTGGTCGCCGCCGTCGGCGTTGACGAACTCCCGGACGGCACCGAAGTCTATGTGGACGGCGCCGGCGGCAGCATCACCGCCGATCCGGACGAAAGCCTGCGGGCAGCAGCGGAAGCATGGGCGGCCACCGCTTCCCTGCTGGCTGAGTTCAGCGGCACGGGCGCGACGGCGGACGGCCACCTGGTCCCGCTGCTCGCCAACGTGGGCGGCGGCAAAGACGCCGAGGCGGCCGCCAAGCTGGGCGCCCAGGGTGTGGGCCTGTTCCGCACCGAGTTCTGCTTCCTGGAGCGGGACACCGAACCCTCAGTCGAAGAGCAGGCCGCCGCCTACAAGAGCGTCTTTGACGCCTTCCCGGGCAAGAAGGTAGTCCTGCGGACGCTCGACGCCGGCGCGGACAAACCGCTTCCCTTCCTGACCGACTCCACGGAGCCCAATCCCGCACTCGGCGTCCGCGGCTACCGCACCGACTTCACCACTCCCGGCGTCCTGGACCGCCAGCTGGAAGCCATCGCCCTGGCAGAGCAACAGTCCGAAGCCGACGTGTGGGTGATGGCCCCGATGATTTCGACGGCGGAAGAGGCTGCCCGGTTCGCCGCCATGTGCGCAGATGCCGGCATCAAGACCCCCGGCGTCATGGTGGAGGTCCCGTCCGCCGCCCTCACCGCGGAGGCCATCCTCCGCGAAGTGGGCTTCGCAAGCCTTGGCACCAACGACCTCACCCAGTACGCCATGGCCGCCGACCGCCAGCTTGGCCCGCTGGCCAACCTCAACACGCCCTGGCAGCCGGCCGTCCTGCGGCTGGTGGGCCTGACGGTGGAGGGCTCGCGCGCGGAAGGCAGCAACAAACCCGTGGGCGTCTGCGGTGAGGCAGCCGCGGACCCGGCACTCGCCGTCGTACTGACCGGACTCGGTGTGAGCACGCTGTCCATGACGGCCCGGTCCCTCGCCGCCGTGGCAGCGGTACTGAAGACGGTCACCCTGGAGGAGGCGCAGCAACTGGCCAAGCTTGCCCTGTCCGCCCCCAGCGCCACCGAGGCGCGGGCGTGGGTCCGGGAAAAGCTGCCCGTCCTGGAAGAACTGGGGCTCTGATCCTGCCGGTCCCCGCCCTGCCGGCGGGGGCCTCGGCCAGGCCGTGACGCCGAATCCGTTGACGGCCCTGACCCAGCCGCTGATGGCCTGGGCCGCGATGTGCGGGGCGGTGTGCTGGAACACATGGCCCTGGCCAAGGATTTCGGCTATGGTTCCCTGCTGGGCAGCCTCTGCCAGTTTCACGCACCAGGGGCGGCGGGCAATGGGATCTTTGGTGCCGCGGAGCACCAGCACGGGCTGGCTGACGCCGGCCAGCCGTTCCTCCATGGGATACTCCATCATCACTGGCAATTCCGTCAGGTACCAGCGCATCCCGGCACGGAGGTAGTCGCCGAACACAATGACGTTGGACGTCAGGGACTCGCTGAACATCGCGTCCCTGGTCAAGGCCAAGGCCTGCCTGGTCACGGACTTCCTGCCGGTTTCCACCACCGGGCCCATCAGCACAACGCCGGCCACCCGCCCGGGTTCCTGCAGCGCCAACTGCACGGCGAACTGCGCACCCATTGAGTGGCCCACCACCACGTAATTCCGGACCCCGGCCTCCGCCAGGACAGCGCCTACGAATGCCGCAAACTCAGCAACCTGCAGCTGGCGCCCGGGGTTTGACGATTTCCCGAAGCCGGGGAGGTCGAAGGAGTACACGTCCGCTTCCTTCGCCAGCTCCAGGTGCAGCCGGGCAAGGTAGCGGTGGGAGACGCCGATGCCGTGCAGCAACACATAGGCAGGCCGTGTTCCCGTCCCGGACGGGAGGGCGGAGGCGTAGAGCCTTCCCTGCAAACCGCCGGATTCAACGTCCCGGCCACCAGATAATGCCATCAGCCGAGCATACCGCCGGAGAACGGGGCTCACCGGCAAGTCGGGACGCACCGGTAGGCTGGGGCCATGGCACTGATTGCTCCAAGGATGGCCGGCGCGCTCCCGCCCGAGGAGGCCGTAAAGCTCCAGCAGGCCCTGGCCGGCAGCGATGACATCACCGTTTTTGTGGACGGCACCGTCCACCGCCTGCCGCCCGTGGCGAGGGACACCGTCGTTGACCTCCTCCAGCGGTTCAGCCGCGGCGAAGCGGTGACCGTGAGCAGCGTGGAGGAAATGCTGACCACGTCCAAAGCTGCTGAATTGGCGGGAATTTCACACACCTACCTGCGCAACATGACGGACCGCGGGGAAATCCCCGTGGAGTACCGCGGCAGCCACCGGCGGATCCCCCTGGCGGCGATCATGGCTTGGCTGGAGGGGCAGAAGAAGGACCGGCAGAAGAAGGCGGCGGAACAGTCTGCCGGCAACGAGGCCGACGGCGGCTGATCCTTGCGCTAGATGCGGGGCCGAAGAGCCCAGCGTCGCATCTTGAGGGCAGCGTGCAGTTCCAGGCGGGGCAGCCCCTTCAACGGGTCCACGCCCAGAAGCTGGCGGATCCGGCCCAGCCGGTTGTAGATGCTGCTGCGGTGCAGGTGCAGTTTCGCCGCAACGTCCTGGACGGAGCCGTCGTTGTCGTACAGCAGTTCCAGCACCGGGATAAGTTCTCCGTTGCGGTCGTGGTCCTCCAGCATGCGGACGTAGACGGATGCGGAGTCAGCCCAGGCGCCCGCCCCTCCCCCGGCAGAGGCCAGCAGCTGATAAACGCCTGTGGACCGGCAGTCCACCAACTCCCCCAGCTGCGGATCCACCCCAGCGGCCTGGGCAGCCACTTTTGACTGCCGGTACGCCTCGGCGAGCTCCCGCGGCCTGGCAAACCCTTCGCTGATCCCCAGGATGATGCGGTGGACCGGCCTCCCCGAGCGTTTGGCCAACTCCAGCTGGTAATGGACCAGGACCTGCGCATGGTTCGCCCTGCCGGAGGACTCGCGGAACAACACCACCGAGTGCGTCTCGGTCCCGGCGCTGAACAGGGCAGCGTCCACACCAATCGTGGCTTGCAGCGCTGCCGAGCGGTGGATCAGGGTGGAGGCGATGGGATCGGGACCGCCTGCCCACCCGTCGGCGTCCAGTACTGTGACCATCTGCCACGGCCCGCGGCCCTGGACCTCTTTCCAGCCTGCCACGGCCGCCACCGCATTTGCCTCTCCGCCACAAGCGGCCAGGAATTCCCGCTCCCGTCCCCGCCGGAACTCGGATTCTGCGGTGTTCGAATCGAGCAGCAGCCCGGAGAGCATTTCGAGTTCGTTGTTCACTGCCGGCAACTGGGTGAGGATCGCCGTCGGGTTCTCCTCCACGGAGTCCTGCTGCACCCAGAGGTAACCGACGCGGAAACCGCGGACCATCAGCGGGACACAAACACGGCCCAGCATGCCGAGGTGCGGGTTCGCGGGTACCACCACGGGGCGGACTGCTGTGGCGATGCCGTGGGACAGTTGCCAGGTGCTCACGTCCGCCGGCACCTTTTTGCTGAGCAGGAAATTCACGCGGACGCGGTCAGCATGGGACTGGTTCGAGCTGTACGCGAGCAGCACGCCGTCCAGGTCCTCCAGGGACAGTCCGCGGCCCAGCTTCTGTGCCACCTGCTCTACCAGTTGCTCCACGCCCTGCTGCATGGGCCAAGACTACTGCTTTTGCGGCCCATCGGACGAACGAACACGAGGCGACACCTGACGCCCGGCAACTGAACAAACGTCGAGTGCACTCGCCTAAAAACCGCGGAATACCGGGGTTTCTCCTTTGGCCTCCTGCGCACCACATGTCGCCTGGCTCACAAACCGGACTTATCGTGGAAATACGCAAACCGTCCGCATTTTCCGGCTGACCGGCCGAGAACCCTGGAGCCCACAATGATCATCGGTGTCCCTAAAGAAATCAAGAACAACGAATTCCGGGTGGCCATCACCGCCGCCGGCGTCCACGAGTTCCGCACCCACGGCCACACCGTGCTGGTGGAGCGCGGGGCAGGACTGGGCTCGGGCATCACGGACGAGGAATACGCCATCGCCGGTGCCGAGATCGTCAACGACGCCGACGACGTCTGGGCCCGCGCGGACATGGTCATGAAGGTCAAGGAACCCATCAAGGCCGAGTACCACCGTTTCCGCAAGGACCTGATCCTCTTCACCTACCTCCACCTCGCCGCCGAGCCCGAACTCACCCGCGAGCTCATCAATTCCGGCGTCACCGCCATCGCCTACGAGACCGTCCAGGAAGGCCGCGCGCTTCCACTGCTGGCCCCCATGTCCGAGGTAGCCGGCCGGCTCTCCGTGCAGGTGGGCGCCGCCTCCCTCATGGCCCCCGCCGGCGGCAAGGGTGTGCTGCTGGGCGGCGTCCCGGGTGTCCGGCCGGCCAAGGTGGTTGTCCTGGGCGCGGGCGTTGCCGGCACGAACGCGGCCGCCATGGCGCTTGGCCTCGGTGCCGACGTCACCATCCTGGACATCAACATCAACCGCCTGCGCGAGCTGGACGCCCAGTACCAGGGCCGGCTCAAGACGGTGGCATCGAACAAGTACGAAATCGAAAAGTCAGTGGTGGACGCCGACCTGGTGATCGGCTCCGTCCTGATCCCGGGCGCCAAGGCACCCAAGCTGGTGACCAACGACCTGGTGGCACGCATGAAGCCCGGCTCGGTCCTTGTGGACATCGCGGTGGACCAGGGCGGCTGCTTCGAAGACACCCGCCCCACCACACACCAGGAACCCACCTATAAGGTCCACAACACGATCTTCTACTGCGTGGCCAACATGCCCGGCGCTGTTCCAAACACGTCCACCTACGCCCTGACCAACGTGACCCTGCGATACGCCGTGTCGCTGGCCAACCTCGGCGTCAAGGCCGCCTTCGACCGTGACCCGGCCCTCGCAGCCGGCCTGAACATCGCCGCCGGCCATGTTGCGCACCGCTCGGTGTCCGACGCGCACAACCTGCCCCTCGTAAAGGACTGGCACGAACTGGTCTCGGCGTAGTAATAGCCGTACAGCTGCGCTGGTTTTAGGCTTTCGCCGATGTCAGTTGCCTTGCTTGTTCAATGATTTTCAAGGCTTCAACGGCGTCTTCCGGATCTACTGGCAGGGGTAGCGGGGATTCTGCTCCGCCGTCGAGGATCTTGTCCGCCAGGAGCCGGTAGAACTCCGGGTAGGCGCCACGTTCGGTGGGCAGGGCATCCAAATGGCCATCGCGGCCCAGGAGCCCCGCCCACTCCGGCGCCTCTTCGCCGTACTCGGCGTCGAGTGGACTGCCACCGGCCACGATGTACGGTTCCTGCGGGTCAACACCGTTCTTGGTGAAGGCGCCTACGGAACCCAAAACGCGGAACCGCGGGCCCTGTTGTGCGCAGAGCATGTTCATAATGAGGTGGCTCAGCACTCCTGACTCGTGCCGCAGCACCAGGAACACGTCGTCGTCTGCGCGCTCGTCCGCCCGCCGGGCCTTCAGCTCGGCATGGAGTACAGCTGCCGGCCCAAAGAGCAGGAGCGCCTGGTCGATCAGGTGGCTGCCGAGGTCGAACAGGACGCCGCCGCCGTCCGCCGCAGTCGCGTGCGCCTTCCAGGCCTTGGCTATGGCGGGCGACCACCTTTCGAACCGGGACTCGAACCTGGTCACCTTCCCCAGGGCGTTCGCCGCCAGGAGCTTCCTTAGCGTCAGGAAGTCGCCGTCCCACCGGCGGTTCTGGAAGACCGTCAGCACCCGTCCCAGGTGTTGGGCGAGGGCAACCAGCTCCTGCCCTTCCCCGCTGGTCACGGCAAATGGCTTGTCCACCACCACGTCCAACCCGGCTTCCAGCGCCGCCTTCGCGAGCGGGTAGTGCGTCGCCGGCGGGGTGCCAAGTACCACGAGGTCAAGGTCAGCGGCCCGCGCAAGGACCCCATCGCCGTCGTGCACTGTCCTCACGCCTGAATAGCGGGCCGTGGCCGCCCTCTGCCGTTCCACGTTGGACGTGGCGATGACATCCAGCGAGTAGCGATTATCCGCACCTATCAGCGGAGCGTGAAAGACGCTGCCGGACAGGCCGTAGCCGACGACGGCCGTGCGGATGGTGCGTGGAGCGGCGGAGTCAGTCATAGGGCTACGGTACTCCCGCGCACCGTCCGCGGAACCCCCAGGCGCGAAGGTGAGAGAGCGTTGCGGCAAAACCGGCAAAAGGTGAGAGAGCGTCTCAGGAAAACCCGCAGAAGGTGAGAGAGCGTCTCAGGTACGGCGAAGGCCGGCATCCCTTGGTGTTCCAGGAGATGCCGGCCTTGCCGAAGTGCCTGTATTCAGTTGATCTTCAGTCAGCCGGGGCTGCTACTTCTTCTGCCAGCCGAGGGTGGTCCAGTCCGGAACCTGGGACAGGCTCTGGAACAGGGACGGGCCGTAGTTGGCCAGGCCGGTGCGGACGAAGGAGATCTGCGGGCCGTTCATGACCACACCCATGGAGAAGTACTTCGCCATGTGCTCCTTCTCCACTTCCATGGCCGCCTTGTTGCGCTCGGCGTTGTCCTCGATGGATGCCAGGTCCGCGATCTTCTTGTCCAGTTCCTCGTCGCCCAGGCCGTTTTCGTTGGTCTTGGAGTCGTAGTACTGCTTGACGGCTGACGTGGCGTCCGGGCCAACAGTGTAGCCGGAGACGCTCATGTCGAAATCGCGTCCGCCGATAACCTTGCCGAAGTCGGCGGAAGCACGCTGGTCGATGCCAACATCCATGCCGCCGGCCTGCAGCTGCTTCTGCAGGGTCTGCGTGAAGGCGAGGGTGGTGGGATCGTCACCGAAGTTGCTGATCCTGAAGGCGGCCGGCTTGCCGTCCTTCTCCATGATGCCGTTCGCGTTCGCGGTGTAGCCGGCGTCGGTCAGCACCTTCTTGGCTGCTTCCGGCCCGGTTTCCTTCACGGGGTAGTTGTCCTGGTAGTACTCGGAGAACGGCAGGAGCATCATGGAGCCCGAGCTCGGCTCTTCCCAGTTCAGGCCGTTGAAGCGCACCTTGCGGAGTGCCTCGCGGTCCACTGCAGCGAAGATCGCCTCGCGGACGGCAACGTCGGTGACCTTCTGCGCATTGATGTTCATGCCGCCGGCGAAGAGCCGCTGCCCTCGCCGGACCTCTGAGTCCTTGGTGCCTTCGAGCTGCTTGTAGAGGGCAATGGTGTTCGCGGACATCGCGTCAATTTCGCCGTTCTTGAAAGCGGCGATCTGGGCGCTGGTCTCGAGCTGGCGGAACACCACGTTCTCCAGGACGGGCTTGGTGCCCCACCACTTCTCGTTGGGTACCAGGGTCATGGTCTTGGCTGCGGGATCGTACTGGTCCAGCTTGAAGGGTCCAGCCATCCACTCGGCGTGCGGTTCGCCGTTGAAGCCCTCATTGAAGATCTGCGGGGAGTTGACGGCAGGGTGGATGAGGCCGAAGAACAGGTCCTCCAGCGGATAAACCGGCTGGCTGGTCTTGACGACGACTTCCTTGTCGCTGCTGCCGGCCTCGACCGATTCCACAAACGCGTACGATCCGGACGTGACGATGTCATAGCCGGCATCGGGACTCTTGAGGATGTTCCAGGTGTTCTGGAAGGCCTTGACGTCGATGGGGGTGCCGTCGTTGTAGGTGGCCTTGTCATTGACCTTGATGGTGATGGTCTGCTTGCCGTCTTCAACCTTGCTTTCAACGGACTCGCAGAAATCCTTGTTCGGGGATGCCTTGCCCGCGAAGTCCAGCTTCCAGCAGCCACCGATGCCGCCGCTGCCCACGCCCACCGGGTTCATTGGAACCATCAGCGCGGACGTGTCCGAGCTGTTGCCGTTGTTGGAGAACCCGTTGAAGTCCGGGCCGATGCTGCCCAGCGGAAGGGTGACCTTGCCGCCCTGTTCAAGATCGGCCGCGGGCTTCTCGTTGACGCTGATGAGTTTGGACAGGTCGTCGCCTGCCTCCTGTCCCTTGGCCGTCTCCGGCCCCGTGGCCCCGCCACCGCCGCCGCAGGCAGTCAGCGCCAGAGCCGCAGCAATGGCCGCAGCTCCGCCGATCCTGGTGAGATTCCTCATGGTGTTCCCTTCGTTGTTGCTGGTGGTGATGCTGGTGATGGGTCGAAAAAGATTATGGTGCATGGTGGTCCGCTGATTCGTGGACTACCAGCATGTCCTCGTCCAGTTCTCCGTCAGGGAAGAAGCAGGCGAAACGCTGGTCCGCGGCCGGCAGCGGATGCGCGGCCAGCGCCTGGGCCGCTACCGAGGGCGCCACCGGTTCCAGCGGCGGCTCGAGGGAGAGGCATTTTTCCTGTTTCGCCGGCGGCAGGGCCGCGAAGACGGGGCAGCGGGTGGCGAAGTTGCAGCCCTTGGGGGCGTCCAGCGGTGAGGGCAGGTCGCCTCGCAGGATGATCCGCTCCCTGGTCCGCTCAAGCTGCGGGTCCGGCACCGGGATGGCCGAGAGCAGGGCCCGGGTGTAAGGGTGGCGGGGATTATCGAACACCCGGTCGACTTCCCCGATTTCCACGATTTTGCCAAGGTACATCACGGCCACGCGGTTTGAGATGTGCCGGACCACGGAGAGATCATGCGCCACCATCAGGTAGCTGAGGCCCAGCTCGGCGCGGAGCTTGTCCAGGAGGTTAATGACGCCGGCCTGGACGGAAACATCAAGGGCGGAAACAGGTTCGTCCAGGACCACAAGCTTGGGATTCACCGCGAGGGCGCGGGCAATGCCGACACGCTGGCGCTGTCCGCCGGAGAACTGGTTGGGGAAGCGGTTGACGTGGTCCGGCTGCAGCCCCACCAACTTCATCAGTTCCATGATGCGCTTCTTGATGGCCGGCTTGTCCATGCCGGCGTTCTGGAGCGGCTCCGCGAGCACTTCGTACACCGTGAACCGCGGATCCAGCGCTCCGGTGGGATCCTGGAACACCATCTGGAGCTCGCGGCGCATGGCGGCTTTGGTCCGGGCATCGGCCGCCTGCTTGTTGCTGAGCCCGCCAATTGTCACCTCGCCGTCCTGGTCCTTGTGGAACTCCATGATTTCCAGCAGGGTGGTGGTCTTTCCGGAACCGGATTCGCCCACAATGGAGAAGCACTCGCCTTCGCGGATGTCGAAGCTGACGCCGTCCACCGCTTTGACGGTGCCGATCCTGCGTTTGAGCAGTGCGCCCTTGGTCAGGGGGAAGTGCTTGCGCACGTCCTTGAGCTGCAGTACTGCTGCCCGGTCCTCGCGTGGGATGGCGTCAAAACGGGACACCGGCACCGGCGGAGCCGAGAAGACGTCGTGGACGTCGACGTTGGGGCCCAGGGACCCGGACTTGATGCACGCGGCGTGGTGAAGCGTGCTTCCGGGCACCGGGGCCAGTGCAGGCTCGCCGTCCAGGCAGGCGTCGGAGGCCAGCGGGCAGCGGGGGGCAAATGAGCAGCCGGTGGGGGTGTGGATGAGGTTGGGGGGCATTCCCTCGATCGGAACCAGCGAAGATTTCTCGGCCACATCCACGCGCGGCACGGCGCCGAGCAGGCCCATGGTGTACGGCATCCGGGGGTTGTAGTAGATGTCATCCACCGCCCCTGTCTCCACGGGCTTGCCGGCGTACATCACCATGATGTCGTCCGCCATCCCGGCCACCACGCCCAGATCGTGCGTGATCATTACGACGGCGGCGCCTGTCTCCTCCTGGGCGGTATGCAGCACCTCCAGCACCTGGGCCTGGATGGTGACGTCAAGGGCCGTCGTCGGCTCATCGGCGATGAGGACGCGCGGGTTGTTTGCGATTGCGATGGCGATCATAACGCGCTGGCGCATGCCGCCGGAAAACTCATGCGGGAAGGCCTTCAGCCTGTCCTTGGGGCTGGGAATTCCCACCATGGCCAGAAGTTCGACGGCGCGGGCTTCTTTTGCCTGCCTGCTCATCGTGGGGTTGTGGATGGTGAGGGCCTCCACGATCTGGGTGCCCACGGTGTACACCGGCGTCAGGGACGACAGCGGGTCCTGGAAGATCATGGCCAGCTCGTTGCCTCGGTACTCGCACATCGCTTTGTCGCTGAGGCCCAACAACTCCTTGCCTTTGAGCCGGACGGACCCGGAAATGTCCGCGGTGGCGGGCAGGAGTCCCATGATGGCCAGGGACGTGACGGATTTGCCGGAACCCGACTCACCCACGATGCCCAGCGTCTTCCCGGGCAGGAGGTCAAAATCCACGCCGCGGACTGCGTGGACCACGCCGTTTTCGGTGTTGAAGCGGACGTTCAGGTCCCGGACGGACAGGACCGCGTCCGTGGGTGCATGCAGGCCGGTAACGTGAAGCCACTCTACGGCCGGCTGGGGCTGCCCTGCGGGCCCGGCGGCAATTTCACTGCTCATGAAGACTTCCCCTCACCACGGGTATTCAGGGCTCTGCGTTTTTTGGCACTGCCGCTGGAGCTGGAGCTGGGGTCGAAGGCATCGCGCAGGCCGTCGTTCATCATGGCCAGCGATCCCGTGAGCAGGAACATCACGGTCAGTGGCACCCAGAACATCCAGGGAAAGGTCTGTACCTGGGACGTGGCGCCGCCAATGAGGACTCCCAGGCTGACGTCCGGGACTTTGATGCCGATGCCGATGAAGGAGAACGCCACCTCCGCAAGGATGGCGCCGGTAACGCCGCGGGTGATGTCCAGGACCAACAGCGAACCGATGTTGGGGACCAGGTGCCGCCATACGATCCTGCGCGGCGGGACACCCATGTACTGTGCGGCTTTGACGTAGTCCCGCTGCATCAGGGACATGGACAGGGACCGGATCAGCCTGGCGGTGCCCATCCAGCTGAAGACCAGCAACACGATAATCAGCAGCAGCCAGGAGGGCAGGTCCCGCTTCAGCCCTTCGCCGCCGCCGCTGGTGGCAACCGCCACCACCAGCAGGGCGGGCATCATGATGAGCGCCTCCAGGACGAAGAGCATCACCTTGTCCACCTTGCCGCCGAAGTAGGCCATGGTGCAGCCATAGACAGCAGCAATAAGGACGGAGACAAGACCCACTATCAGGCCGATCAGGATGGAGATCCTGGTGCCTTCCACCGTCATGGCGTAGAGGTCGATGCCTGCCTGGGAGGTTCCGAGGTAATGCTCGGCTGATGGAGGCATACCGATGTTCAAAGGATCGATGGTCTCCT
This sequence comes from Pseudarthrobacter sp. NPDC058329, assembly GCF_042879835.1. Lineage (NCBI taxonomy): Bacteria > Bacillati > Actinomycetota > Actinomycetes > Micrococcales > Micrococcaceae > Pseudarthrobacter > Pseudarthrobacter sp. NPDC058329. The sequence goes on along the minus strand of NZ_JBHVZR010000004.1, from coordinate 206,610 downwards.
TGTCCCACTGGGTGAAGTAGCCCCCCACAAAGGAGAAAACGGTGAGGGCAAGGAAGATGGCCAGGCCCGCCACAGCGGTCTTATTGCGCATGAAGCGGCGGAAGATAATGGTGTTTTTGCCGATGATGACATCGGCATTTTCCAAGTGCGCGTCCTGCGCGACGGCGGCCGGGTCAACGGCGTTGAGGTTGGTCATTGCTACTGCACCCGCACTCTCGGATCAACAAGGGTGGTGGCGAAGTCCGCCAGGATGGCCCCCAGGGCGAAGATAACGGAACCGTAGGCCAGCGTGGCAGTGGCGGCGTTGACGTCCTGGAGTGAAATGGCGTCGATGCTCCAGGAACCCACGCCGGGCCAGGCGAAAATCTTCTCCGCGAAGAAGCCGCCGGCAAAGATGGCCGGAATGGTGAAGGCGATGCTTTGGGCCACGGGGATGAACGAGACCCGCAGCGCATGCCGGGAGATCGCCTGGTTGCGAGTGAGCCCCTTGGCCCGTGCCGTGCGGACAAAGTCGGCGTTGACGTTGTCCAGGAGGTATTGGCGCTGCGCAATCTGGTACGAGCCCCAGCCCACCAAGGTGATGGCAATGGTTGGAACAGCGTAGTGCGCCAGCATGTCCACAAACTGCGCCCAGCCCGGCGCCATGCCAGGGGTGGAGATGCCGGTAACGAAGAAAATCCGCTCCCCCACCGTTTCATTGATGTTGATGGCGCCCAACTGCACCAGGAAGTAGGCGATGGGGGCGGGCACGATGTAGGCGAGGTAGCTGTACGACGTAATGACGCGGTCCTGGAATTTGTACTGCCGCGCCGCCGAATAGACTCCGAGTGCCACGCCGATAACGAGGGTCAGGATGATGGAGGCCAGGAAGAGCCGGGTTGAAATCCACACCCGGTCCCCAAACTCCGCGTTAATAAAGGCACCATTCGGGCTGCGCCCCCAGTCCCACCGGGTGACGATGGCGGTGAGCCATTCCACGTAACGCTCCCACGGGTTCAGGTCCGGGTCCAGGCCCTTGAGCCGCATCGAATTGGCCACCTGCTCCGGGGTAGGCCGGGGAATCCGTTCCTGTTCAAGCAGCGCGGGCTTGAGGGAGCTGACCGCGAGGAAGTATCCCGCCGAGGTGGTCAGGAAGATCATAAAAACGTACGTGATGCCGCGCTTTGCGAGGTACCTGAACATGGCGCTAGATTTGCTTCGCCGCCGGCGGCTGGACGGAGAAAACCCGCGGGGTCAGCAGGCGGGCCAGACTGTTAGGCAAATCAACAAACACGTGCTGGATCCTTCCGTTATCCCCGCGTCAGCGGGGGTTGTGCCGCCTCACCGGGTGCTTTGCCAGCGGATAGCTGGCTCCCGCGGCCTTTGCAGGCCTGGCCCTTGTGGACTATGTCGCGGGTCACATTCCAGAGGAAACTATCACAAGCCAACACCCGAAACAGGCCCGTTGTGGCCAAACCCACCCGCCCGTATCAGATCGTTATGAATATTTCTGTAAATGTGGTTTGACGGTCCCGAAAAATGCCGGTCAACGTGACCTACGCGCCAGTGACAACCCGTGTAACAAGCTCCCTCCACGAGTCGCCCAGCCGGCCCGCATCCACTCCGTGCACCTGGACCAAATTCAGGAGCCGGTCCGGAGCCAGCGTGGCCCCCAAGGACCGCGCCATCAGCCACGGGTCTACTGCGAAGCCCTCCTCGGTGAGCAGCACCTCGATGTGCCGGTACCACAGGGCAGCAGCCGGAACTTCAAAACGGCCCCGCGAGGCGTTCTCTGCGGCAAGGGCCAGTTCGCCGTATTCCATGACATAGGCAATCCGCTCAATGCCAAAAGCGATGAGGCGTTCCAGCCCCGGCGCCCCCGGCCCAAGAGGCGGCGGACCAAACATAAAGCGCGCCTGGAAGGCAGCTTCGGATTCGCTCAGGAGGGTGAGCATGAGTCCGGCGCGGCTGCCGAAGCGGCGGAACACGGTGCCTTTGCCTACCCCGGCATGCTCGGCGAGCCGGTCCATAGTGAGCCCTCCTGCGCCGCATTCCCCGATCAGATCCCGGGCCGCCTCAAGCAGTCGCTCGCGATTGCGCGCAGCGTCGCTGCGTTCCGCCGCCTCGCCCGGCGAAGGTCGGGGGCCTACTGGGATGAAGCTCACATTCCACATTCTAGACCGGGGGAATAAGAAGCGGACCGTAGTCCGTTTAGATGGGTGAAGGCACGAACAAGCCTTAGCTGTTACCGGCCGGTGGCCCCTCCCGCCGCCCTTACCCCAGGAGTTTCCATGACCAAGAGCACCGTACTCACCCTCGTTGGCAGCCTGCGCGCCGAGTCCACCAACCAGAAACTGGCCGAAGCGATCCAGCTGAACGCCCCCGAGCAGGTGGACGTTGTTATCCACGAAAACCTGGGAAACATTCCCTTCTACAACGAGGACATCGACGTCGAGGGCCAGGTTCCCGCCGCCGCTGCCGCCCTGCGCGCCGCAGCCAACGATGCCGACACCCTTCTCCTGGTCACTCCCGAGCACAACGGCACCGTGCCCGCGGCACTGAAGAACGCCATCGACTGGCTGTCCCGTCCCTTCGGTGCCGGCGCCCTCGCCGGCAAGCCCACCGCCGTCGTCGGCACTGCTTTCGGACAGTACGGCGGGGTCTGGGCCCAGGACGAGGCACGCAAGGCTGCAGGAATCGCCGGCGCCCGGATCCTGGAGGACGTCAAGCTCGCGGTGCCGGGGTCCATGGTGCGCTTCGCTGAACTGCACCCCAAGGATGACGAAGAGGTCGTGGACCAGATCAAGGGCGTTTTCGATGCCCTTACAGCTGCCCAACCCGCCGCTTAATTAGCCTTACCCGGTGCCCGGCGCGGATTATCGTGCCGGGCACCGCCGTGTCCATGGACCTTGGTCCGCCCGTAGTGCCCGCCCCCGGCGGTGCTCTGGCTGTGGCTTTCATTCGTTGCTAGCGTGACGGCATGACCCCCTCGAAGGCCCCAGCCGAGATTCTGGACATCAATGGCGTGGAGGTCCGGATCTCGAGCCCGGACAAGGTGGTGTTCCCCGAACCCGGGATCACAAAGCTGGACCTGGTGCGTTACTACCTCGCTGTGGCGGATGGCGCGCTGCGGGGTGCCGGCGGGCGGCCCATGGTGCTGAAGCGTTTCCCCAAGGGCATCGACGCCGAACCCTTCTTCCAGAAGCGCGTCCCCGAGAACCACCCCGCTTTCATCGACACCGCCACCCTGCACTACGCGTCCGGCACCTCAGCCGAGGAAGCCGTGATCCGGGACTCCGCAGGACTGGCCTGGGTGGTGAATCTCGGCTGCCTCGACCTCAACCCCCACCCAGTGCGGGCGGAGGACCTGGAGCACCCCGATGAGCTTCGGGTGGACCTCGATCCGATGCCGGGGGTTGACTGGTCGCAGATCGTGGATGTCGCATATGTGGCGCAGGAGGTGCTCGACGACGTCGGGCTGGCGGGGTGGCCGAAGACGAGCGGTTCCCGCGGACTCCACATCCTGGTGCGGATCGCGCCGCAATGGTCCTACCGCGACGTGCGGCTCGCCGCCGAGACCCTCGCGCGCGAAGTCGAGAACCGCGCCCCCGGGCTTGCCACCGCCCGGTGGTGGAAGGAGGAGCGCGGCGAGAGTGTGTTCGTGGACTTCAACCAGAACGCCAAGGACCGCACCGTAGCCTCGGCATACTCGGTCAGGCCGCTCCCCGACGCCCGGGTTTCCACGCCGCTTTCGTGGGACGAGGTACGCTCCGCACGTCCCGGCCAGTTCACGGTACGCACTGTGCCCGGACGCTTCGCGGACGTGGGGGATCCCCATGCCGGCATCGACGAAGCCGCGGGCAAACTGGATGGCCTGCTCGCACTGGCGGCGGAGCTGGGCCCTGCCGAGAAGGCGCCGAGGAGCGGCGACGGTTCCGGCCGCCGACAATCAGTAATGCCGCTCATCGAGGTGGCCCGCACCAAAACCAAACCCGAGGCACTCGCCGCGCTCGACGAGTGGAAGTCCCGGCACGCTGACCTCATCCCCGCCCTGCACCCCGCGGACGTGCTCGTGGATGGAATGCGCGGATCAAGCTCGCTCTGGTACCGGGTGCGGGTGAATTTGCAGCACATCCCGGATGCCGAACGTCCGGCCCAGGAGGAACTCATTGCCGACTATGACCCTTGGGCGGGCAAGGAGTGGCCGGGGCGCCCGGGCTCCTGACATGGGGCGTCGTCCCGCCAAAGAGGGCTGCCGTGACCAACTCTTGTCCCAACCGGTACCTCAAGGACATCCCCAGGCAGCCGGCCCGGCCGTAACGTTAATCCACGGACGTACCGGGACGGGATTGCGGTGCAGGCATGGCAAAAAGGCCGATTGCTGGAAGGCGGATGGCGGGGGTGCGCGCTGTGATGGCGGCATCCGCCCTGGCGTTTCCACTGTGGGCCGCCGCCTGCGTCACCCCACCCCCTCAGGAAGCGGCACCGCCGCCTTTGGTTGACGCCGGTCCCACCCCTGCGGCCGCGCCTACTGCCCCCGTTCCCCAGCCGCAGGCCCCGCCGCCCGCGGGAACAGCAGCTACGCCGCCTGCCCTGGAGACCCAGGCCGGCGCCCCCGCGGCCCCGGCCGGAACAACCGCGCCCGTCGGCACGCCTGCAACTTCCCCCACTTCACCCCCGCCGGAAGTACGTGCGCCGGAAGATCCCGGTCCTTCCACACCGGCTCCGTCCGAAAAGGCCGCCGACTTCCAGGCGGTCACCGCCTACTACGTGCTCCTGGACGACGGCGGCAGCAACGGCGTGCGCTTCGGCTGCAATGACAGCCTGGTGGGGGTAGCCCACACCAGTTCCGCCGGCGAGGACACGCTCGCTGCCTCCGTGGGCGCCCTGCTGGACGTGCAGGCCGGGGCTGCGCAACCAGGGCCTTCACCGGACGTTTACAACGCACTCACGGGTTCCGACCTGAAGTTCCTCTCCGGAAGCTTCGACGGCACCACCGTCACGGTATACCTTGCCGGAACACTCAGCATGGGCGGGGTATGCGACGTTCCGCGGGTGGAGGCCCAGCTGACGCAGACGGCGGTATCGGCGGTGGGCGCCATCCGGGCGGAGATCTATGTCAACGGAAGCAGCCTCTCGGAGGCCCTGCGCCTGGACTGAGCCGGGAGGCCAAGGCCGTACATGATTACTCAACTGTTGTTGCCTTGCAATCAACACCCGGCTGTATCCTGTTTGATGTGAGCCACGAGACACTCGACGCCGCAGCGCGGACGCTGCCTGCCGAAGCCATTGACGCCATCGAGCGGGCGGCAACGTCCGCCCACCGCCATGAGGAACTTTTCTCAGAGCGCGCCGCCAACATCCGGCAGTCGGCGGTCAGGGATGTCTTCGACATTTCCTTGCGCCCCGGACTGGTTTCCCTTGCCGGTGGAAGTCCTTACCTGCAGTCGCTCCCCCTCAACCGGCTTGCTGCCACGGCGGCAGCGATCATTGCGGAGGACGGCCTGACGGCCCTGCAATACGGCAGCGGCCAGGGCATGGAGGAACTCCGCACGCAGATCTGCGAGGTGATGGCTGCCGAGGGCATCCTCGACGCGCTGCCGCGGAACGTGGTGATCACCGCGGGGTCGCAATCAGCCCAGGATGTGGCCACCAAGGTCTTCTGCAACCCCGGGGACGTGGTGCTGGTAGAGGACCCCACTTATGTGGGCGCACTGAACACCTTCGAGGCGTACCAGGTTCAGGTTGAAACGGTGGAGATGGACGGGGACGGGCTTGTCCCGGACCTCCTCGAGGCAAAGATCGCCGCCCTGCAACTCGCCGGCAAAACCGTGAAGTTCCTGTACACCATCCCCAACTTCAACAACCCCTCCGGGATCACCCTCGCCGGGGAACGGCGGCAAAAGGTCGTGGACATATGCCGCAACGCGAATATCCTGATCCTCGAGGACAACCCCTACGGGCTCCTGCGCTTCGGTGGAGAACCACTGGCACCGCTGCGGGCCAACAACCCCGCGGACATCATCTATATGGGGTCCTTCTCGAAGATCTTCGCCCCCGGGCTTCGCATCGGCTGGGCCCTCGTGCCCGAACACCTCCAGCGCCGCTACTACCTGGCAGCAGAAGCCGTGACCCTGTGCCCGCCGGCACTCAACCAGATGCTGGTGTCCGCCTACCTTCGCGACTTTGACTGGCGCGGCCAGATCGAAACGTACCGCGGACTGTATGCGGAACGGTGCCGCGCCATGCTCGATGCCCTCGAAGCCCATATGCCCGCCGGGACCAGCTGGACCAGCCCGGAAGGCGGATTCTTCGTATGGGTGACGCTGCCGGAAGGTGTGGACACCTACCCGCTGCTGCAAGAGGCCATCGACGCCGGCGTCGTGTTTATCCCGGGAGCCGCCTTCACGCCGTCGGACGAGCCGTCCAACAAGCTGCGCCTGGCGTACAGCGCCGTGCCGCCGGAAGCCATCACCGAAGGGGTTCGGCGCCTGGCGCCGGTACTGCGGGAAGCCATCGCCGGGCTGTAGCCTTGGGCTCACTGGCTTATGCCGCACTAACGGAGCAAAGGAGCAACACATGAGCGGAATCATCGTTGTAGGGGTGGACGGCAGCGGGACGGCAAAGAAGGCGGCAGAGTCGGCCAGGGACCTTGCCGCTGCACTGGGCGCCTCGCTGCACGTGGTCTCGGCCTTCGACAGCGACCGCACCGAAGTCTTCGGCAGCGGCAGCGATCAGTGGATCGTGTCCGACGCCGATGCCGCCGAACATGTGGCGCGCACTGTCGCGGATTCCCTGGGCCGGGACATCAAAGTGACTTATTCGGCAGCCCGCGGCCGGCCGGCGGACGCCCTCATCAAGGAGGCCCTCCGGATGGAAGCCCGGATCATCGTGGTGGGAAACCGGAGGATGCAGGGCATCGGGCGTGTCCTCGGCAGCGTCGCCAACAGCGTCGCCCACAACGCACCCTGCGATGTTTACATCGCCAACACGTACGACGCCGACTGACGGTTGCCGCAGACACTCCCCGCAGTGGCGAACGTCGCGGCGGGGAGTGTCTGGTCTCACGCGCGATACGCCCGTGGAGCCCCTGGCACAACGATAAAATTGGATAAGCCCCCAATGGAGCGGACACCCAGCATCCACGATTATCAAGGGGCCCCATTGCTCACTCTCCAGCGCCGCCAGCTCGTAGGGCACGACATCCTCCTGGCCCGCCATGGAAACCACATCTGCTCCATGCGCGTTGACCGCAGCAATGGCAGGGTAGTTGCGCTGCTTGACGACGGCACCGTGGACAGCGCCCCGAACCTCATTGCGCCGGGCCTCCAGCTTCCTGAGACCCTGGCCAGCGTCATGCGTGAGGATTGGAAAATCATGACGGTTTGTGGGGCTGTTGCCGCCGGAATGGGTGCGTTGATGGTGGCGGCAGCACTTGTCCTCGGAACAACCGCGGACCCGGCCATGCTGGAAATGCTGGCGTATTCGTCCTACTAAAGGACCCGCCGCCTAAAGCACCCGCTGCGGGACCGGCGAATGTCCCGGGCTAGGCGACCATCCATCCCTGCATGACCCACCAGATGCCGGCCATCACTACGCCGCCGAACAGTGAGCCGGCCACCACCTGTGCCCGTGTATGGGCCCGGAGCACCACCCGCGACCAGCCGACGGCGGGGATGAGCAGCAGCAGCGGAATCCACGCCGCCCCGAGCATAAGCACGGCAATGACGGCGGACGAGGATATGGCTGCGGCGTGCCCGCTGATCTTCCAGAACGGGCTGACTCCGGCGAGGACCACCACTCCGCCCACCACGGCCAAGACCATGGCTGTCACGCTCTGCGGGGCTCCTGCCGCATTCAGCACCAGCAGCCCGGCCAGGATCGAGGCCAGGGCCATCAGCAGCACGGGCGCACGCTGTTTACGGTTACTGACGTGATGGTCGGTGACTTTGCCCAGTTTCACCAGGACCAGCAGCAGCAACAACGGGATCACGCAGACAAACAAGGCCGCCAGCGCCCCGTAGGCCATGGTTCCGGGGAAGCCGGCCTGGGTCAGCGGGCTGATTAAGAGCTGTACGCTGACCACCACGGGCGGCTGGAACACTTCGGTGATCCATCTGGCTGCCCTGTTCCTGGCACGGATGGCGCCCGCGTTGGTAACCACTCTTGTCACTTTCCTAGTCCAGCAGCAGTGCCGGTTCCTCAAGGATGGCGGCGACGTCGGCCATAAAGCGGGCGGACAGGTCGCCGTCCACCACGCGGTGGTCGAAGGAGCCGCCCAGGGTGGTGATCCAGCGGGGAATCACTTCGCCGTCCAGCACCCAGGGCTTCTGCTTGATGGTTCCGAAGGCAACGATGGCCACCTCGCCGGGGTTGATGATCGGCGTACCCGTATCGATCCCCAGTGCACCGATGTTGGTGATGGTCAATGTTCCGCCCTGCATCTCGGCAGGCTGGGTCTTTCCCGCCCTGGCAGTGGTGGCCAGGTTGTTGAGGGAAAGTGCCAGTTCCTTCAGGGACAGGTCCTGGGCGTTCTTGATGTTCGGCACCATCAATCCCCGCGGGGTTGCTGCTGCGATTCCGAGGTTCATGTAGTGCTTGACCTGGATTTCCGCGGCGCCGCCGGCGTTGTCCACCCAGGTGGCGTTGACGCTCGGATTACGGGCGGCCGCCCAGATCACGGCCTTTGCGAGGATGAGCAGTGGCGATACCCGGATACCTTCAAAGTCACGCGACGCCTTGAGCCTCTTGACGAATTCCATGGTGCGGCTGGCGTCCACGTCCACAAAAATGCTGACGTGCGGTGCAGAGAAGGCTGAATCCACCATCGCCTTCGCTGTGGCTTTCCGGACCCCCTTCACCGGGATCCGCTCTATCCGCTGGTCCTGCGGCTTTCCTGCCTTGCCCCAGAAACCGTCCGCCTTGTCCAGCTCGGCGTCCCGCTGCGCCTGGTAGCTGACCAGGTCCTCGCGGGTCACCTCGCCGCGCAGGCCCGTGGCCACCACGTCTGCCAGGTCGATGCCCAGGTCCCGGGCGATCTTGCGGACCGGCGGCTTGGCCAGGACCTTGTTGACCAGACCGGTGATGGCGCCGCCAAAGGTGGGACGGTTGTCGACGGCGGCCGACTCACCAGGAAGCCGGGACGCAGTGCGTGCCGGGGCCACCCGCCCCTCCCCGGAGACTTCGGCCGGCGTGCGCGGCTGGACAGGCTCCACCTCCGGAGCATTGACCGTAAGGGACGCTGCAGCACCCCCGCTGGCTGAGCCCCGCGAAATCCGCGGGCGGCGCTTGACGGCGTCCGCTTTGGGGCCGGAGCCCACCAGCGGGCCGCCAGCCAGCGCACTGTCGGTTGCCGGCGCACCTTCGGACGTGCCGGCGTCGGACGCCGGAAGCTTGCCGTAGAGCGGCTGTACAGGTGTCTCGGGAGCGCGCACGTCAGCCGGTGTGGGGTCGCCGGAGACCTCGCTCGTGACGCTGATGATGGCAGTGCCGACGTCGATGGTGACGCCTTCGGGGACCAGCAGTTCGGTGACGGTGCCGGCGAACGGCGAGGGCAGTTCGACGATGGACTTCGCGGTTTCTATCTCGCACAGGACATCGTTGATGGCCACGACGTCGCCGGGCTTGACCTTCCAGGAGACGATTTCCGCCTCGGTGAGGCCCTCGCCGACGTCAGGCAAATTGAACTTGTTGAGAGTCATGGTGTCCTCAGTAGGAGAGGGCGCGGTCCAGCGCCTCGAGGATGCGGTCGATGTCCGGAAGGTAGTCTTCCTCAACCTTGGCAACGGGATAGGGCATGTGGAAGCCACCCACGCGGATCACGGGCGCCTCCAGTGAGTGGAACGCCCGCTCACTGATCCTGGCAGCGATCTCGCCGCCGATGCCGCCGAAGGTTGGTGCCTCGTGGGCCACGATCAGCCGCCCGGTCTTTTGCACCGAGGCGGTGACAGTATTGAAGTCGAGGGGCGAGATGGAGCGCAGGTCAATGACCTCAACGCTGCGTCCGTCCTCCTCCGCAGCGTCCGCCGCGGCCAGGGCCACCGGCACCAGCGGTCCGTATGCCACGATGGTGGCGTCGGTTCCCTCCCGGAGAACGTGCGCCTCAAAAGGGTCCTCCGCCCGGCCCGGCGACTCGACATCAACGTCGCCCTTGAGCCAGTACCGGCGCTTGGGCTCAAAAACGATGACCGGGTCCTGGCACTGCACGGCCTGCTGGATCATCCAGTAGGCGTCGTGCGGGTTGGACGGGGTGATGATCCGCAGGCCTGCCGTATGGGCGAAGAGCGCTTCAGGAGATTCGGAATGGTGCTCCACCGAGCCGATGCCCCCGCCGTAGGGGATGCGGATGACCACTGGAACCGTGAGGTTGCCGTTGCTGCGCGCGTGCATCTTGGCCAGCTGGGTGGTGATCTGGTTGAAGCCAGGGAAAACGAAGCCGTCGAACTGAATCTCGCACACCGGCGTGTAGCCGCGCAGTGCAAGGCCGATCGCAGTGCCGATGATGCCGGACTCCGCCAGGGGGGTGTCCACCACGCGGTCCGGGCCGAACTCGCGGATCAGCCCGTCCGTCACGCGGTAAACGCCACCCAGGGCGCCGATGTCTTCGCCCATCAGCAACGATTTGGGGTTGTCCGTCAGTGCTGCGCGAAGGCCCTCATTGATGGCCTTCGCTATGGTCATGGTGGTCATCAGTGGCCTGCCTCCTGGGACGCCTGCGCTGTTACTGCCTGCCGTTCCTGTGGTTGTTCTTCGCCGGCAAAGCCCGCCGAGTACTCCTCAAACCAGGCCAGCTCTTCCGCCACCAAAGGATGCGCCTCCACATATGTGTTGGCGAAGGCGGACCGGATATCCGGAGTTTCGAGGTCATGGGTGGTCCGCCGGACGTAGGAAGCGAGCTCGTCACCGTCAGCCTTGACCTTGGCGAAGAAGGCGTCGTCAGCCAAGCCTTCGGAACGCAGGTACTTCTCCAGGCGCTTAAGCGGATCCTTGGCCCGCCAGGCGTCCTCTTCGGCCGACTCGCGGTACTTGGTGGGATCGTCCGCCGTTGTGTGTGCACCCACCCTGTAGGTGAAAGCCTCGATCAGGACGGGGCCTTTGCCCTGGCGCGCGTGCTCCAATGCCCACTCGGTCACGGCGTGTACCGCGATGACGTCGTTGCCGTCCACCCGGATGCCGGGGAAGCCGTAACCCTTAGCGCGGTTTGACAGCGGCACCCGTGTTTGCACGTTGGTGGGGACGGAAATGGCCCAATGGTTGTTCTGGCAGAAGAACACCACCGGAGCGTTGTAGGAGGAGGCGAACACCATGGATTCGTGGACGTCACCCTCGGAGCTGGCGCCGTCGCCGAAGTACGCAATCACTGCGGCATTCGGTACGGCCGCCTCGCTCTCACGGCCGGCGGCTTGGGAAGCGGCGGTGGAGGCCGCGAGCTTCTGGTCCCGCTGGATACCCATGGCGTAGCCCACCGCGTGGAGCGTCTGGGCAGCCAGGACCAGCGTGTACAGGTGGAAGTTGGTGTCCTTCGGGTTCCAGCCGCCGTTGGAGACTCCGCGGAACTGGCGCAGCAGCTCGGCCAGGTCCACGTTGCGGGTCAATGCGACGCCGTGTTCCCGGTAGGTGGGGAAGATGTAGTCCTGCGGCTGGCTTGCCCGGCCGGAACCGATCTGGGCGGCCTCTTGTCCGGTCAAGGGGACCCAGAGCGCGAGCTGGCCCTGGCGCTGCAGGGCAGTGGCTTCGACGTCGAACCTGCGGATGGCAGCCATGTCGGCGTAGAGTCCCTGGAGTTTTTCCGGAGTGAGTTTTTCGGCGTACTCGGTATAAACGGGGTCGAAGCCGAGCTTCCCGTCGGCGCCGAGGAGCTGGACCATCTGTGCCGGGGGTTCGCCCATTACAGCTTCGGCATCAGCCTCACGCTGGTCGTCTACAGCTGTTCCGTCGAACTCGGTGGCAGGCAGATGTGTGCCCATACCGTCTCCTTGCTTGCCGCATGCGGATGCAATGCAATGTCGCTGGGATATATGCCGCAAAAGGAATGGATTCCTGCCGGGGCATATATATTGGCTTACTGATCCTAACTTTATCTTCAGTAAGTAACCGCGGGGCTACTTGTTAATTGCTAGGAACCGCGCGGGGCCTTTGTATAGTTCGCACACAGCCCGAGGAACCGCGTATTCGCTTCCTCCTCGCCGATGCTCACCCGGACCCCTTCCCCGGCAAACGCCCTGACTGACAAGGCCTGCGCAGCCGCAAGTTCTGCGAATCCGGCACTGTCGGGGCCGAGGTCCAACCAGACAAAGTTTCCCTGCGCATCCGGAACAGCCCAGCCCAGGCTCCGCAGCCCGGACGTGACACGCTCCCGTTCATCCACGAGCTTTTGTACCCTTTCCACAACTTGGGCGTAATTCTGCAAGGACACAATTGCGGCAGTTTCTGCGATCTGCGACACGGCGAACGGGGTGGCCGCGACCCGGAGGTGTTGGGTCAGCCCGGGATTGGAGACGCTGTAGCCCACCCGGAGGCCGGCAAGTCCGTGCGCCTTCGAAAAGGTCCGGAGCACAACGACGTTGGGGTACTTGCGGTAGAGAGCGATTCCATCCACTGCCTCCGCTGCCCGCACGAACTCCTGGTAGGCCTCGTCAATCACCACCACGACGTCTGCGGGCACGGAGCGGACAAAGGCCTCCGTTTCGGCTGCAGTCAGTACAGGGCCCGTGGGATTGTTTGGTGTGCAGAGGAGGATCACTCTGGTGCGCGCGGATACTGCGGCAGCCATGGCCTTGAGGTCGTGGCGTCCGCCGGCAGCCAGGGGAACGGGAACGCCTTCCGCGCCGGAGAGACCAATGCTGATGGGATAGGCCTCAAAGGAGCGCCACGCGTAAATCACTTCATCGGGCTTGCCGTCCTCGTCCCGCCCGGCGAACGCGGCCAACAGCTGGTTCAGGGCGCCCAGGCTGCCTGCGCCCGTGACGATGTCATCGGCCGGAACATCGAGGAAGGCAGCGAGCTGTGCGCGGAGCCGGCTGCTCAGCGGATCCGGGTAGCGGTTGAAGTCTGTCTGCTGGGCAATGGCTTCGACTACAGCAGGGATCGGCGGCAAGGGATTTTCGTTCGAGGAGAGCTTGTAACTGGCCAGTCCGTCCACGGCGACGGGAGGTTTGCCAGCGGCGTAGCGTGGCAGCTTTGCCACCACAGGACGTGGTGGGATGCCCCCGGCAAGGGTGTTCGATGACGTCATGCAGACCAGCCTACTTCGCATGGTTCCTGACACAGGGCGGATTTCGCCATGGATTGTATGGTCGCCGCGGCCCCGGAACCCGCAAGCCAAGCCATGGGGAAAGGGGCCTGGGTGCTTCACTTTTCCGGGCTGGCCTTCAGGGTGGTGTGAAATTATGGGGGCTATGCGACTGATTGCCCGGATTCTCATCAATGGCCTCGCCCTTTGGGTGGCGAGTTGGATACTGCCAGGGCTGGACATCTCCAGTTCCGCAGCTACGGATGCAGTGGCCAAAACCGGCGTGACGCAGGGGACGGACACCATTGGGATCGTTCTCGCCTACTTGTTCATCGGCGTCATCTTCGGTTTGGTGAACGCCTTGGTCCGCCCGTTGGTGAGCCTCCTCGCACTGCCCATCACCATTCTGACCCTCGGCCTGTTCACTATCGTCATTAATGCGGCGATGCTCTACCTGACATCCTGGATCAGCAGCTATACGCCGGTGCGCTTTACCATTGACTCCTTCTTCTGGACGGCCATTCTGGCCGCAATCATCATCACCTTGATCTCGCTGGTGGCCGGCAGGATTACCGGGGTTCGGCGGTAGCCGGACGGTCTGCCTGTGCCGTGGCCGCCTAAGGGCTGGACTTCGCCGCCTCCCGGCCGGCTAGCGCCCGGCATACCCGCGTTCCTGCCGGCGGGCGTCCGCTGCGTGGAGATCCCGGGCTGGAGCCTTGGTCCGGGTCAGTGAGAACCGGGTGGCCGTCGCGGTTCCACCTGCCCCCAGCACGGCCCCAAGTGCCGCCGTGGATCCCACCAGGGATGGATCCGTGCTGGCCGCCACCAGCCGGGCGCCGTCCTGGTAGGTGCTGAGCGTATGGCCCGGGCCGATGCCCCCTTCCCCCTCAGCGGCCCTCGGAGCCTGGCCCAGGGAAACCGTTACGCGGTCCCTTGTATCCGGATTGGGCGCTCCGTCGGCACCCGGCACCCAGTCCCCGCGGTGTTCCAGATGCAGCGATTGCACTCCGGCGGCGGGAATAATGCCGGCCACCGGGGAGCCCGCCGTGAGCACGTACCGAAGATCGTAATCGCGGAGGAAGCGCGGATCGGCAGCCATGTTCATGGCGTGTATGCCGCCCTGGCTGTAGCCCACTGCCACCACAGGGGCACCGTGCTCCGCGCCTGCTGCCTGAAGGGCCCGGAGCGCCGCAACATTCATGTCCTCTGAGCTGTACACCATCGCTTCGAGAATGCCCACCTCATCGAACGGGTTGTCCCCGCCGCCGCCGGCATGTGCAGGCTGGGTACCGGGAACAACCACCACGTATGTCCTTTCCCCGCCGTTGTTGACCTCGATGACCTCGATGAAGCCGGCGCCGCGGGCGTCTATCTGCCGGATGCGCTCCAGGAGGCCCACCGGCGAAGCATCCAGCTCCACCTGAAAGGTCTCCTCCTGCTGCACGGCCACTTCGCGGCCAACAGCGCCATCCTGCTCGAGGGCATCCCAGATTCGGGGATGGTTTTCCGCCCGCCTTTTGACGTCAGCGGCCTCAAGCCCAAGCATCCCTACGATGGTTTCCGCAGTTTTGTCGTCAGCTGCTCGGTTTGTAGCGAAATTTGCGAGGGAGCCGTAGATCTCCCCGGGGCTGACCATGCCCACCGACCTTTCCGCCCCTGCAAGCCACTCCGCTACCTCGTACTCGTGCTTGCAGGCGCGGACGTCGCTGCTGAGGCGCTGCAGTTCGGTCCGCACCGCCTGGATCCTCCGCTCCGACTCACCTACAGCGTTCAAGGCAACGGTGCCCGACCACCGGGGCAGGTTCTGGAACGGAATGAGGTCCTCCCAGATGCGGCGGACTTCAACCTCCAGTTCGGCGAGACTGCCCGCCAGGTCATCCAGTTTTTGGGCACCGCCCATCAGTTCTTCGAGCTGGAACGTGATGCCACCCACCCCGCCGCGGATTGTTATGGGCCCTTCTTCGGCAGGGCCGGACAGCCGGATGGACCCGGCGCCGGAAGGCGCAGCCTCAGCCATCAGGTCCTGCCCCCAGAGGTGCAGTCAGCCGCCAACGTTTCCTGGCTGTGCCGTTTCACGGCCGCCCTCGCTTCAATCAGTGCTTCGAGGGCACGCCGCAGGGCAGCGGACTGCAATGAAACAGCGTCACGGTACGCGCGTCCGGCCGGAGACTCCCATTGCAGCAATTGAATCTCCCGGAAGCTGTCCAACACAGCTTCTCCACGGACAACGCAAACAGCCACCCTCCCCGCCAGCTGCTCCATCTGCGAGGCACGCAACATGTCCTTCTGCAGATCCGCCCCCGTCAGTTGGCTGCCCATCGCCCTTCCCTCTCCCGAATGGCCTGCGCCTGTAGCACCGGCCAGTAAGCTCTGCCTGGGATGAACGCTACGGAGGCCGGCCGGCGTGCCCAACCGCCGGCGTCGCCTATGTGGACAAGTAACCTCCCGGGAGGGGCTAAAGCCGCCGCTGGAGTTCATGAAAGAATCAGCACATGCCTGAAACCGCCTCCACAGCTGACACCCGTACGCCCTCAGGACGCCTGGCACTCGCCGCGTCCCCGGAAAAAATCGCGCTCGGCCCGCTGGACGGCCGCTACCAGTCCGCCGTCGCCCCGCTGGTGGATTACTTGTCCGAAGCGGCACTCAACCGCGACCGCGTGGCAGTGGAAGTTGAATGGCTCATCCATTTGACCAGCAACAACGTCCTTCCCGGTGCCGGTCCCCTGACGCCCCGGCAGCAGGAACAGCTGCGCGGCGTCGTCACCGAATTTGACGCCAATTCAGTGGCGGAACTGGCGGACATTGAAGCGGTAACCGTCCACGACGTAAAGGCCGTGGAGTACTACATCGGACGCCGCCTCCCCGCCATCGGCATCGAAAACCTCACTGCCCTGGTCCACTTCGGCTGCACCTCCGAGGACATTAACAACCTTTCCTACGCGCTGGGCGTGAAAGGCGCTGTGGAGGACGTGTGGCTCCCGGCAGCGCGCGCCCTGGTGGCCCAGATCAGCAGGATGGCCCAGGACAACCGCGCCGTCCCCATGCTGTCCCGTACTCACGGCCAGCCAGCCACTCCCACGACGCTCGGCAAGGAACTGGCAGTCATCGCGCACCGCCTCACACGGCAGCTGAACCGGATCGAAAAGACCGAGTACCTGGGCAAGATCAACGGTGCCACCGGAACGTACGCCGCCCATGTTGCTTCTGTTCCCGGCGCTGACTGGCAGCAGGTGTCCAAGTCCTTCGTCGAGGCCCTGGGACTGACCTGGAACCCGTTGACCACCCAGATTGAAAGCCATGACTGGCAGGCGGAACTCTACGCCGACGTCGCACGCTTCAACCGCATCCTGCACAACGTCTGCACCGATATCTGGAGCTACATCTCCATCGGCTACTTTGCCCAGATCCCGGTGGCCGGCGCCACCGGTTCTTCCACCATGCCGCACAAGGTGAACCCGATCCGTTTCGAAAACGCCGAGGCCAACCTGGAAATCTCCTCCGGCCTGCTGGACGTCCTGGGTTCCACGCTGGTCACCTCCCGCTGGCAGCGCGACCTCACTGATTCCTCCAGCCAGCGCAACATCGGCGTGGCGTTCGGCCACTCCCTGCTTGCCATCTCCAACGTGGCCAAGGGCCTGGAGCGGCTGGACGTTGCCGAGGACGTCCTGGCCGGGGACCTCGACACCAACTGGGAAGTCCTGGGCGAAGCGATCCAGATGGTCATGCGCGCCGAGGCAATTGCCGGCGTCGAAGGCATGGAGAACCCCTACGAGCGGCTCAAGGACCTTACCCGCGGACAGCGGGTGGACGCCGCCCGCATGCAGGAATTCGTCCAGGGCCTTGGCCTCTCGCCCGACGCCGAGGCGCGGCTCCTCGCGCTGACGCCCGGCAAGTACATTGGCATTGCGGACCAGCTGGTGGACCACCTGAAGTAGGCCCGTACGGCCGGCAGTAAGAGTACGACGGCGGCGCCGGGCCTGGAAAGGCCCGGCGCCTTCTCCATTCGCACGTTCCTCATGGCCTGCCCGGCTGCCCGCTTCCAGATGCGAAACTGGAGGCATGAAGCTGCTCTTGATCCGCCACGGGCAAACCCCTGGCAACGTGCTTGGCCAATTGGATACAGCCCACCCCGGCCCCGGGCTGACGGACCTGGGTGAACGGCAGGCTGAGGCCCTTGCCCGTTCGCTGGCCAACGAGCCCATTGAGGCACTTTACGCGTCCACCCTGGTTCGCACCCAGATCACCGCAGCACCGTTGGGCCGGATGCGCAGCCTTGACGTGGCGGTGATGGATGGCCTGCACGAAATCGAAGCCGGGGCACTGGAAAAGCTGACGGACCACGAGTCGCACAAGCGGTACATGGGGACGGTGATTTCCTGGGCCGCGGGGGATCTTGACCGGCGGATGCCTGCCGGGCCGGACGGCCATGACTTTTTTGAGCGTTTTGACGCCGCCATCGCCCGTGTTCTGGAGCGCGCCTCCGGGGAACAGGCCACGGCGGCAGTCGTCAGCCACGGCGCAGCCATCCGCACCTGGGCCGGGCGCCGGGCAGTAGGCGCAGACCACGAGTTCGCCGCGAAGCATGTGCTGGCCAACACCGGAATCGTGGCACTGGAGGGTGATCCGGACGGCGGGTGGCGGCTGATCCACTGGGACGGCAGCCCGGTGGGCGGACTTGCCCTTGCCGATCCGACCGCTGAGGACCCCATGGGACGGAAGATGGCGGAGCCCTAAACCAGCTGCCTGCTCCGGCGGGCCGGGAACACCGCCATTCTGCGGCAGGTGCTGTTGGCCAGTCCGGCGGCAACCGGGGGTACCAGCCTCGCGGCCATGACAGCGGCCTCAGCCGCCGTTGGCCGTGCGTCACTGTCCATGGCCGTAAGTGCTGTGAGGAAGGAGCACCATCCCGGCCCCAGCGAGTTCGGGATTTCGGGGCTCCGGAGCGTCCTGGCCACCAGTGATTCAATGGCCGTGCCCGGAAAGGCCTTCGAGCCGGTGAGAAGCTCCAGCAGGACCAGGCCCATGGCATAAATGTCCCAGGAGGAATGCGCTGGCCCGCCCGCAGCCTGCTCCGGGCTCATATAGTGCACTGTTCCCGACGAGATTCCAGGCTCCGGAGGAGCTCCGGCAGCGGCCGCGATGCCGAGGTCGATGATGCGCACCGGGCTCCTCCGCAGGCCGCTGAGCATAAGGTTCACGGGCTTGATGTCACGGTGGACGAGGCCCTGTCCATGCAGATGGGCAAGCGCCCCGAGGAGGCCGCCGGCCCAGATGGCTACATCTCCGGCGCGTGGGAGGCGGGTGCGGGTTGCCTCGGCAAGGCTCGCGCCGAGCGCCAGCTCTTCAACCAGGAATGGGCGGCCCTCGAAGGACGTCCCGGCCGGCATCACGGAGTGGGTGATGAATCTGATGATGGAAGGGTGATCCAGCGCTGCCAGGACGGCGGCTTCATCGCGGATCCGCTCAACGTGCTTTTCGGAGTTGCCGACGGCCATCTTGACGGCCACATCCGGACCGCCCTCAAGGTCGGCCGCGCGGAACACCTCAGCCAGTGAACCCCGGCCCAGGCGCTCTTTGAGCAGGTAGCGGTTGGCCACAGGGTCCCCGCGCAGGCCCGCGGGGCTCTGCACAGTGGCGCGCGGGGAAATCATGCGCACAGGGCAGCCGCGTGGGAGGCTCCCAGGCCGGCATCGAGCTGGAAGCCGCAGCCGCAGCGCCACACAGGCGGGAGCTGGACAGGACCGCCGTGGTCCGGTTCGAAGGTGTAGCCGACGGCGACGGGCCCCACAGCAGGGGTGACAAGCTCCATTGCGGTTCCGCAGTGGACTGCGGCGAGGCCGGCCGGACCGTCCGCCTGCTGTGCGTCCTTCAGCTGTCGCGGACCGGCCCACGCATGAGGGAAACCAAGCTTAGTAAAAGAGACCAACGCACTCACGACTCCAGCTGGAAAAACTTTCGGAATTGATCGTAAGCATACATATTACTAGTTGATCTAGCTAGTCCGGCTAGGTACTTTCTGCGTGTCCGGAGTCAGGCAGTTGCAAGGCGTCCGTCATGCGCCCCAGGAATTCAACGACTACCCGTGCTTCATCCGCACTCAGCTCTTCCGCCACGGCCATCATCCGGCGGTGCATGGAACCCAGGGTCACCCGGACCTCCTTGTCCGACTCCACCGTGGGAACCACCACCACGGAACGCCGGTCCGTTGGGTGGGGTTCACGCCGCACGTGGCCGCTGCCCACCAGTCGGTCGATCAGCGAAGTGGTGGAGGCGCTCGTGATCCCCAGGAACTGGCTCAAGTCCTTTGGCGCAGTGGCCTTGCCGGAGGCCTGCATGCGCAGGAGATAGCGAAGGGCGAGGATATCCGTCTCGCCCATACCCATGGAGTCACGCGTGGAACGCCGAACGGCCGTTTCAGCAGCCCGATAGTCCCGCAGGGACTTCAGTACTGCCGCACTGTAATCCAGCTGGCCATCCGGCCCGTACCAATAACCAGAGCCTTCATTACCGATGGAACGCATGGAAACATTCTAGTCCGGCTGGTATCTAGACGACCAAGCGAATCAGACCGCCTCCTGCGTTATCCGAGCGCTTACCGGCCAGAAACATCGGCGTAACCCCACGCTTCTACGCTTGTTATGCATATCCCTTCGGCGAATCGAGGCAGACATGCAAACCAATCCGCGGCTTAACATCCGGCAGGTTGCCTGGTCCAACCCCGTGGGCGCGGACCTGCGCCGGGCGCAGCAGGCGGAACTCGATGCCCGCTTTGGTACCCCTGACCACGAGCCTGGCTCGCCGCCGTCGGACGCTGACTGCGCCGTGTTCCTGGTGGCTTATGACAAGGGATCCGGCCAGCCGGTAGGATGCGGCGGCCTGCGCCTTCTGGACGACAGGACAGCAGAAATAAAGCGCCTGTACGTCATCCCCTATACCCGGGGATCAGGAGTGGCCAGTTCCATCCTGGCGGCCTTGGAAGCTGAGGCCTTCAAACAGGGAATCACCCGCATCAAAGCGGAGGCAGGGTCGGCCCAGCCCGACGGCCGGAACTTCTATGAAAACTCCGGTTTCGAACCCGTTCCCAATTTCGGTCCCTACGTGGGTGTTGACCACTCCTACTGCTACGCCAAAAGCATTCACGCCCGCAGCGCAGCCCACACTGCGATGGCGTAGGAGGGCGGGGTGCGAGGGAGCGCCGTCACACTCGGTGCCGCGCGCGCCGCTCGGCTAACCTCGGCCTATGGAATCAGCAGACATCACCTTCCGCACCCGAAAGTGGGTCCGGCCCGAGGACCTCAACGCCAACGGCACCCTTTTCGGCGGCAGCCTGCTGAAGTGGATCGATGAGGAAGCGGCCATCTACGCCATCCTCCAGCTCGGCAACGGACGCGCCGTCACCAAGTACATCTCGGAAATCAACTTCGTCAGCTCCGCAGTCCAGGGCGACCTGATCGAGATGGGACTGACCGCCACCCGGTTCGGCAGGACGTCCTTGACCATGCGGGCCGAAGTCCGGAACATGATCACGCGGCAGAGCATCCTCACCATCGAAGAGATTGTCTTCGTGAACCTGAACCCAGCCGGCAAGCCGGAGCCCCACGGCTACACCGACATCACCTACGACAGGGACCGGATCCCCACGCATCACCTGACAGACACGCTCCAGCAGGACTGACGCAGCACCACGCCAGGCAGGGCACGCTCTGGAGCAGGGACGGCCGGCGGCGGCTGCAACATTTACCTTCCGTTTACGCGCGGGGCACCCGTTGTTATGGCTGCCGCGCCATGGTGGACAGCCCGGCTGTTTATCGAATCGATAGGAATACAGCCGGACTTTCGGTGTGCCCGGCTATAGGCTGGCCGGACATGCTCCGATTCCAGTCCAGAAATGAGTCCTGATCGTGCGTAAATTGCAGACTTTGGTTGCCGCGGCCGTTGCCGTCACCCTTCTCGCCGGATGTGGCGGGGGCGCGGCAACACCCGCGGCCTCCGGTGATGCCTCCTCGGCCCCGGCAGGGGGTTCAGGAGAAACCCTCGTTGTGTACACCAACTCCAACGGCGAGGGCCGCGGCGAGTGGTGGACCACAAAAGCGGCCGAGGCCGGCTACAAGATCGAGATTGTGGGTGCCGGCGGCGCTGACGCCACCAACAAGCTGATCGCCGAGAAGAACAACCCGATCGCGGACGTGGCGTTCGGGCTGAACAACATGTACTTCTCACAGGTCAAGGCCGAAGACGCCCTTGAGCCGTACGAGCCCGCCTGGGCCGGGGAAGTGGACAAGGCACTGGGCGACGGCGAGGCTTACTGGCCGCTGGTCAAGCAGGCTATCCTCCTGGGCTACAACTCCGACAAGGTTTCCAAGGACGCCGCCCCACAGGACTGGACGGACCTTTGGGCAAGGGATGAGTTCAAGGCCCGCTACGAGCGCGTCACCGGCCTGGGTACGGCGACTGCGCAGCTCGTCTTCGCCGGCATCCTGAGCCGCTACCGGGACGACTCCGGCGATCTGGGGATTTCCGATGAGGGCTGGAAGCAGGTGGAGCAGTACTTCCAGAACGGCAGCCCCGCCGTCGCCAAAACCGACCTCTTCGCGCGCATCGCCTCCGGCGAGGTGGACATGGGACAGATGCCGTCCTCGATCATCGCCGAGCGTGAAAAGTCCTTCGGCGTCAACGTTGAAACCGTGATCCCGTCCGTCGGGGTTCCGCTTGCCGTGGAGCAGATCGCACTGGTCAAGGGCACTGAGAAGAAGGAACAGGCCCAGAAGTTCATCGACTGGTTCGGCAGCGCCAAGGTGCAGGGCGAGTTCGCAAAGCAGTTCAACTCCATGCCGGTGAACAAGTCCGCCGAGGCGGAAGCCAACCCCGAGGTGGTGTCCTTCTTCGCGGACCTCAAGCAGCAGGACATCGACTGGGAATTCGTACAGCAGAACATGGGCGCCTGGGTGGAGAAGATCGAGCTCGAGTACATGACGTAACCGCCGGTCACCAGCCATCACACCCGCTTCGCCAGACAGGTTTGCCATGATCCGCTTGGACAACATCAAGGTTTCCTTTGGAGACTTCACCGCCATTCCACACCTTAACCTGGACGTCCAGCCCGGTGAGTTCTTCACCTTGCTGGGCCCGTCAGGCTGCGGAAAAACGACGGCGTTGCGCACGTTGGCAGGTTTTATCCAGCCTTCCGGGGGAACCGTCCATGTGGACGGCAAGGACGTCACGCGGCTCCCGAGCGACAAGAGGCAGGTGGGCATGGTGTTCCAGAACTATGCCCTGTTTCCCAGCATGAGCGTGTGGGAAAACATTGCGTTTGGGTTGCGGGTGCGGAAGGAGAAGGCTGCGGACAGTGACCGGCTGGTCCGCGAAATCGCCGGCCGCGTGGAACTCAGCGACGAGCAGCTGTCCAAGAACGTGGCCGAGCTGTCCGGCGGCCAGCAGCAGCGGGTGGCAGTGGCGCGCGCCCTGGTGCTGCGGCCCAAGATCCTGCTGCTGGACGAGCCCCTGTCGAACCTGGACGCCAAGCTCCGGCATCAGCTGCGGCAGCAACTGAAGGACCTGCAGAGCCAGTTCGGCATCACCACCGTCTACGTCACGCACGACCAGGACGAGGCACTGGCCATGAGCGACCGGGTGGCTGTTTTCAACAAGGGGGTGGTGGAACAGGTGGGCACCCCGCAGGAGATCTACGATCACTCCGCCACCGAGTTCGTGTGCAACTTCATCGGGGACAGCTCCGCGTTGACGGCCCAGTTCGTGGCGGAGCTGAACCGGCTCACGGGGGCGGGGCTCAGCACGGACGCCAACTCATACCTGCGTGTGGAAAAGGCGTCCCTGGACCCGGCGGCAGACGGGGGCGCCGCCGTCGGACTTCCCGGCACGGTAGTCTCCCGCACCTACCACGGGCTCCACAGCCGCTACGTGGTGCGGAGCCATGGCGCAGAGATCCGCTTGCTGGTGAGGGAAGACGGCGGCGCCCACCCTGAGCCCGGGACGGAAACCACCGTGTACCTCCAGCCTGCACATGTCCTGCAGTACCATCCCGGGACTGGCGCCGCCCTGACGCGGGAAGACCAGGCGGTACCCCTGTGACGGGCGGGACACCGGCCCGCAGCATGGCCCGCTCGCCCTTCGTTTTGGTGGTGGGCGTTGTGCTGACGTGGTTCATCACGGCGTTCCTGGTGTGGCCCAACGTCAACGTCCTGATGGCCACCTTCTTCCCGGACGGCAGCTTCTCCGGCCGGGCGGCAGAGAAACTGTTCTCCTCGCAACGGGCCATCAAAGCCCTGGGAAACAGCTTCCTGCTCGCCGTGGCCCTGTCCATCACCGTGAACGTGGTGGGAATTTTTATTGTCCTGGTGACGCAATACTTCCGGATCCGCGGCTCCCGGATCCTTTTCCTGGGCTACGCCTCCACGTTCATCTACGGCGGCATCGTGCTGGCGGCCGGTTACAAGTTCATCTACGGGGACAAGGGTATTGTCACGTCGTTGCTGGTGAAGGTCTTCCCGGCCATGGACCCGGCGTGGTTTTCCGGATTCTTCGCCGTCCTGGTGGTGATGACCTTTGCCACCACCACCAACCACATGCTGTTTGTGGCCAACGCACTCAAAGGCGTCGACTACCAAACCATAGAAGCGGCAAAAAACCTCGGCGCCTCCACCTGGACCATCCTGCGGCGGATTGTGCTGCCCATGCTCAAGCCGACGCTGTTCGCCGTCACCATCCTGTCCTTCCTCACCGGCCTCGGTGCGCTGAGTGCCCCCCAGGTGTTGGGCGGGCGGGATTTCCAGACCATCACGCCGATGATCCTGACCTTCACCAACAGCCCCACCTCACGTGACCTGGCAGCGCTGCTGGCAGTGATCCTGGGCGTGGCCACCATCCTGATGCTCGCGGTGATGTCCCGCCTCGAAAAGGGCGGTACCTACTTTTCGGTGTCAAAGGTTTCCTCCGCCCTGCAGAAGCAGGACATCACCAACCCGGCCGCCAACGTGGCCGTCCACGCCGTCGCCTACCTGCTGTTTGCCGTGTACACCCTGCCGGTGGTGCTGATCGTCCTGTATTCCTTCGCGGACGGTGCCGCCATCCAGACCGGACAACTTACTCCCGCCAGCCTGACCCTGGACAACTACGTACGGGTCCTGACCCAGCAGTCGGGGCTCCGCCCGTTCATCGTCAGTGTGGTGTACAGCGCCCTGGCCGCCTTGATCGCGGTGGGCGGCCTGCTTTTTGTGGCCCGCCTGCTGCAGAAGTACAGGAACTGGGTGTCCACGGTCTTCGAATACCTGCTGCACATCCCCTGGATTTTGCCGGCGGCGCTGCTGGCCCTGGGCCTGATCCTCAGTTACGACCACCCGAATCCACTGGTGGGTGGTGCGGTGCTCACCGGAACCACCGTGATCCTGCTGATCGCCTTTGTCGTCGTCAAGATCCCCTTCACGCTCCGCATGCTCAAGGCTTCCTTCGCTTCAGTAAATTCCTCGCTGGAGGAAGCGGCCGCCATTATGGGCGCCAAGACCCTGTACGTGTTCCGGCGGATCCTCCTGCCGCTGGTGCTGCCTGCTGCCGCCGCCATCACCGCCCTGAACTTCAACAGCCTGCTGGATGACTACGACACAGCCATCTTCCTGGCCCACCCGCTGGTCCAGCCGCTGGGCCTGGTGATCAAGGCCAACACGGACGGGGCCGAGGGCGTCCAGGGTGTGGCCAACACTTTTGTCTACACGGTGCTCCTGATGGTCATCACCGGCGTCACCATGTACCTGGTGTACGGCAGGTCCAACCGGCGCGGATCCTCGGGGAAGCGCGGGCGGGCGGTTCCGCCGGTTTCGTCCCCGGCAGCGCCTCCCCCCGCCCTCGCGTCAGTGTCCGGTGAGGACAGCAAGCTTCCTGCAGCACCCGTGCGGTGATCAGGCCGTGGAACCGCGCCCGACGGCGGCGCGATCCTTCCGCCGTCGGGCCAGGTTGAGCAGGCGGTCACGGAGCGGCTGGGCGCCCTCCGCGAGCGCTACCCGCCCCAGCGCCGAGGAGGCCAGGCTCAGGGCGCGGGTCCGCAGCCGCCGCTGCCGGTTGTAGGCACGGAGCGCTTGGTCTTCGGGCAGCGTGTTGAGGAGGTCAGCCAGTGTCACCGCGTCCACCAGTGACTCGCAGGCGCCACGGCCGAGTGTGGGCAGCATGGCGTGCGCGGCGTCGCCGATCAGCACCGTCCTGCCGCGGACGAAGGAATGCAGGCCCGGAGCAGTCCAGATGCGCTGGACGAGGCAGGCCTCGGGAGTGGCGGCTGCCAGCACCTCCCGGACGGCCTGCGCGTGCCCGGCGAATCGCTCCCGGGCCTCCTCCAGGACGGCTGTTGAGTCGATGCCATAAGGGCCGCGTCCGGACCGGTAGCTGGCATACCAGAACATACCGCCGTTTGAGGCGGCCATACCGAACAGGTCACCGCGGCCCCAGTACTCGCCCACCACATCCGGCGTGACCGGAAAGGGGAGGGTCCCGCGCAGGGCAAGGTAGGGCGTGAGCGTGGCGGCGCTGCGCGCACCCCAGGCCGCCCGGCGGATCACGCTGTGCACCCCGTCCGCACCGACCACCAGGCCGTCATCGGCCGGAAGCGCCTGGACCTGGCCGGTAAGCCGTCGGACGGTGCCGGGTACGGCCGAGTCAAGCAGCCGCAGCAGGTCAATCCGGGAAATACCGAACATCTCCCCGCCGTCCACGGTAACCCACGGCTCTCCGGCCGCGTTACGGACCGACCCGCTGCCAATCACCGGGCTGACGGCCCGGGCCGCACCAAGCACACCTATCCGGTCCAGGGCCCGTTGGGCGTTCGGCCACATCCCCAGCGCGGTACCGACGGTGGGCAGCTCCGGCCGCTTCTCGTAAACGGTCACCTGGAACCGGGCCGGATCGAGGCAGGCAGCCAGTGCCAGCCCTGCAATTCCCCCGCCAACAATTGAGATTGTTTCCATGCCGGAAATTTTACTACTTTTGTAGTGGTTGGGAAGTGGCAATTACACTGGAGCCCATGCCTGACCGCCGGACCCAACTGCTGGACGCCGCCTTGGACGTGCTGTCGGAAAAGGGCATGAAGGGCCTCACCCACCGCGCGGTGGACGCCGCCGCGCAACTGCCCGAAGGCACCACCTCGAACTATTACCGCAACCGCGCCACCCTTGTCCAAGCGGTGCTTGGCCGCCTGCTGGAGCTGGACGCCGCGCTCCTGCAGGAGCAGGGACCGGCCGGCCCGCCGCAGGACATTGAGGAGCTGGCAGACCAGCTGGCCACGCTGATGCTGGTGCTGGCCGGGAAGCACGCCGGCCTCACCCGCGCCCGGCTGGCCATGTCGCTGGACAAACCCGAGTCCGTAACAGCCGGTCACTTCCGGCTGGTGGGGGGCCTCGAGCAGGCCCTTTCCGCGCTGGGAGTGCCGGATGCGCCGGCACGGGCCCTGGACGTGGCGGACTACGGCGACGGTGTGCTGCTCCATCTGCTCACGGTCAGGCGGGACCGGAAGCCTGACGCTGCAGCCATCGCCGCGGCAGTCCGGCGACTGCTGGCGCCCTGATCCTGATTCATCGCCGCCCGCCGTCGTACCGGCCTCGAGTTTTGGGCAGTGCTGCTAGGACGCGCCGCCCGGCCAGCCGGTGTAAGCCTCCGCAAGGTAGGCCATGCCGTGCCGGGACGACACCACCGAGTGCAGCTCGCCGAGCTGGCGGGCGCGCGAGAAGTCATCGGCGCCGGCGGGGGTGTGCAGCATGGTGGTCATCCAGTAGGAGAACTGCTGCGCTTTCCACACCCGCTCCAGGGCGCGGTCGCTGTACGTTTCGAGCAGCCGGTCCGACCCCGAGTTGTAGTGGCTGTCCAGCCCTTCGAAGAGGACCTTGACGTCGTGGATGGCCAGGTTCAGGCCCTTGGCGCCGGTGGGAGGCACGGTGTGCGCGGCGTCCCCGGCGAGGAACAGGTTGCCGTGCCGCAAGGGGGTGTGGACAAAGCTGCGGAACGGCAGCACCATCTTCTCGATGACCGGCCCCTCCTTGAGCTCGAAGCCGTTGCCGTTGACCCGACCCCGGAACTCGGCCCAGATGCGCTCGTCATCCCACTCCGCCACGTTTTCCTTGGGATCGCACTGGAAGTACATCCGCTGGACCGTCTCGGTGCGCTGGCTGATCAGGGCGAAACCGTTGTTCGAGTTGGCGTAGATCAGTTCGTCGGAGCTGCGCGGGGCTTCGGCCAGGATGCCGAACCAGGCAAAGGGGTACTCGTGGAAGTACCACTTGCGGTGCGCCTCCGGGATCTGGAAGCGGCAGTGGCTGCGGGAGCCGTCCGCGCCCACCAGGAAGTCCGCCTGGATTTCGTACTCCACCCCGTCGGCGTCGGTGAACCAGACCCTTGGCTTGCCCTCGAGATCGTGGACGGAGGTCTCCGTGACGCTGTAGCGGACGTCGCCGCCGTCGGCTTCCCTGCGCTCGGCGAGGTCCAGGAACACGTCTGTCTGCGGGTACAGCCACACGGACTCCCCCACCAGCTCCTTGAAATCCACGCGGTGGCTCTCGCCGTTGAAGCGCAGTTCGATGCCGTCATGCCGGTCGCCGTCGCGCAGCACCCGGTCCGAGACGCCGCTGTCCACCAGCATGTTTACGGTTCCGTGTTCCAGGATGCCGGCGCGGACGGTCTCGGAGATGTCTTTGTGGCTGCGGACCTCGATGACTGTGGAGTCAATTCCCGATTTTGCCAGCAGGTGGGAGAGCATCAGTCCGGCAGGGCCGGCTCCCATGATGGCCACCTGGGTGGTGATGATCTTGCGTGCCATGAGCGCGTCTCGCTTCGTTGCGGGGCTCCGCAGGAGCGGTGCCGGAGGGTGGGTCTGGCACTTAGTGTGCGCCATGCCGGGTGAGTGACGGCACAAGGATTCCGTTCAATGGCAGTCAGTCTCAGGAATCAGCCAGGCGCCTCGCGATTCCGCGGGCGGCGGTCTGCAGGGCGGGCACCAAGGCCTGCAGGCGCATCTCGTGCAAGGGAACCACGACGCCGAGCGACGCCACGGCCCGGTGGCGGCGGTCCAGCACGGGAACGGCAATCCCCCAGGTGTCCGGGTCCACCACGCCCTTGAGTTGCGCGAACCCCTGCTGGGAGGTTTCAGCAAGCAGGGCCCGGACCCGGTCCGTGGTGAGCTTTTCGTCCGGATCGGCGAACTGGTCCAGGTACTGGCTCTGGAGCGTCTTGTCCTGGTGCGCCATCAGCGCCAGGCCGGCTGACGAAATGTGGATCGGCATCCTGCCTGCCACCCGGGCCCGGTTGGCCACGGAGCCCCGCCGGGACAGCCTCTCCACGAAGAGCGCTTCCCAGCCGTCAAGCACAGCCAGGTTCACGTTCTGGTTGAGGACCTGCTGGATGTCCTCCATAAACGGCATGGCCGCCTGCCGCAGGGCCAGGGTTGGCGAGGTGCGGTTCACCAGCTCCCACAGCCGCAGTCCCGGCCGGACCGTGCCGCCGGGGCCGGTCTCCAGGAGCCCGTGTCCGGCGAGCTGGCGTACCAGCCGGTGGGTTGTGGTGAGTGGAAGGCCCGCGCGTTCTGCGAGTTCCGAGAGCTGAAGTGAGTGGACGTCCCGGGGGAAGGCAGCGATCAGCCGGACGATCCTGTCCACCACCGAATCGCCTGAGGCGGAATTGGCCATCACACTCCCCGTTTCCGTTCAATGGGACGATTCCAGCCTACCTTTCCCACGGGCCGCGGCGGCCCCGGCACCCGCTATAGTGCCGCCGTCGTCCGTTCCCGAACACGGCGCCACGCGCCCGGTGCCACCACCACGGCGATCCCGACGGCGGCTCCGATCACGGTCTCGATGATGCGGTCACGGAGCAGGACCGCGGGCGGAGACGGGACCACCAGGAGCGTGGAGATCAGGGCCAGCGGCGTGACGAAGAGCTGGGCGAGCAGGTATTGGCGGATGATGAACATTTCTGCGCCGAACTGGCACACGGCCATCACCAGCACCGTCTGCCAGGGTTCCAGGTTCAGCAGCACAATCCCGGCCAGGATCACCAGACCCAGGACCGTGCCGATGATTCGCTGGACCCCGCGGCGCACGCGGTGCCTCGTGGTGTGCCCCACCAGCGGCACAACAGCCGCCACCATGGCCCAATAGTTGTGCCCAAACCCCAGCAATTGGCCGGCCCAGGTGGCAAGGGTCCCCGCCAGGCCGGCGGCGATGAGGTAGCCGAAGCCCTCCAGCCACGCTGCCCGCTTCTCGCCGGGCGTGCGGCGGACGGGCCGCGGCCGGATCCAGGGGGTCCGGTGCTTGGGCAGGATCCTGGACGAGATACCCACCACCAGGCAGAAGGCAGTGGTGAGGACGGCCACCAGCATGGCCTGCCACAGCGGCGGCTGGTTCGGGATGGAGGCGATGGCTGCGAACGCGAAGATGTGGAACAGCGAGCCGGCCGGGCGCATCCGCCACAAGGAGATGACAAACGAGCAGGCACCGGCCACCAGGGTTGTGGCCGGAACCAGGAGCCAGGCGGTGCCGGCGCCATCCAGCCCCAATAACGGCGCCGTCCGGGCCGCCACAGTGGCCAGCAGGATGACTACCAGCATCAGCAGCCCTGCGTGCAGCTGCAGTGTGAACCGGGTCCCGTGGGGTTCGCCGCGGCCGTAGATGCCGGTGAAGGCGCCGAAGGAAGCGAAGATTGCCAAGTCCAGCCGGCCCAGGAGCACCAGCGTGAGGAGTGGAACGAAGACGCCCACTGCACACCTGATCGCCGGGTGGTGGTCCTTGTTGCCTGGACCAATACTGAACATTTCAGCGAGCAGCTTCACGGGAGCAGCGCCTTCCTGCGGGTGGACTTCTGAAGGGCGGCCGCGCTGACGTTCCTGCTAAATCCTACGGCGCCGCCCCCGGCACCCCGCCATGGCGTTCCCCTGAATGGAACGGCGGGGCAACACCGTTGAAACAGCTACGGCTGATGCTTGAGGCATGAAGCCTCCCGAACGGAACACTTCCGCGGCCGAACTGAGCTGCGAGGTCTGCGGCCTGATGCCGGAGCCGCACAAGGCGCGCCTGACCCTGGCCAACGTGGCCGTGATGCTCCCCATCGAACTCCTGGTCCACGCCCTGGTGGTGGAAACCCACCTGCCTTACGTCGCGAAGGTCCTGGTGCTTACGCTTACCGCCACGGTCCTGGTGATCTGGGTGGCGGAGCCTTCGGCTGCCCGGATGCTGCGCAGCTGGCTGCACGCGCCGGCGCTGAGCCATCGACGGAAATTGGGAGCGGCGCCCGCACTCTGGCGCGCCCGCACGGTGCTGCGCGACGAGCCTGGTTCCCTGCAGAGGCTGACCCGCGCCCTGGCCCGCACCGGAACCAACATACTGAGCATCCATGTGCATCCGGTGGCGGACGGGGTGCTGGACGAGTTTGTCCTCTCGGCACCGGGCCATCTCGGCGAACGCGCGCTCCTGGACGCACTGCACGACGGCGGCGGCACCCGTTCGCACGTCTGGCACACCACAGCGCTGGCCATGGCGGACGGGCAGACCAGGGCACTTAGCCTTGCTGCCCGGATCGCGGACGCACCGGACGAGCTTCCACTCGCGGTGGCGGAGCTTTTGCGGGCCAGGGTTCTGTCCCCTGCTGACGCCGCTTTGGTCAAGCACGACGCCGGCACCCTGCTGAAGATTCCCACGGCATGGCACGGCCCCATCACCTTCGTCCGGCCCGGCGAACCCTTCACCCCGGCGGAGTCAGCGCGGGCCCACCGGCTCGCAGAGCTCGCCGAAACCCTGGCGCACCGGCCGGCGGTCCCGTCCCAGTGGCGCACACCCAACTAGCTCGCACTTGTTGTCGTTTTGAGCCCTGAAAACGGCATTAAATGCGAGTCAGTTGGGGGATTACATCCGGATGGTCAGGGCGCCGGGGTCCATGGTCATCAGGACGTGCTTGCCCTCGCCCTCGTGGTCGCCGTCGAGCTGGTAATCGTCATTGTGTTCCAGGGTGATTTCCACGGTTTTGCCTTGGTAGTACTCCACCGCGGTGTCCTTGCCCCGGCCCTTGCCGATCATTCCGGCAATCACCGAGATCCACCCAAGCCGGCCGTGGTGGGGAGCCAGCACCGCGACGTCCAGCAGGCCGTCATCCATTTTGGCCTCCGGGAAGATCTCCAGGCCGCCCTGGACCTTGCCGCAGTTGCCCACCATCACGCTGCGCACCCCGCGGCGCACCGCCCGTTTGCCGTCAATCACGATGGTCGCCTTGACGGGCTTCCCCGGCAGGTTGCGGATGCCGGCGTCCACGTAGGCCAGCCAGCCCACCTTGTGCTTCAGCTTCTCGTCGGTGTCGGCCATGATGGTGGCGTCGTATCCCACGCCGGCCATGACCAGGAAGAGCTGTTCCTTGTCCGGGTCGCTCCGGCGGGCGCGGACGACGTCGATCTTCCGCTCGGTGCCTGCGAGCGCACCGGCCATGGCGCCGTCGTAATCCGTGACATCCATGCCAAGGTTGCGGGCCAGGAGGTTTCCGGTGCCCATGGGAAGCAGTCCCATGGGGACGTCGCCGCCGGAGAGGACCTCGGCGACGCACCGCACGGTTCCGTCGCCGCCGGCGGCGATGACAATGTCCGCTCCCTGGGCAAGGGCTTCCTTTGCCTGGCCCACGCCCGGATCCTCCTTGGTGGTTTCGAACCACAGCGTCTCGCCCCAGCCGTTTTCCGCGCAGTGCTTGGCAGCAAGTTCGCGCACGTCAATGTCCACCGGCTTGGCAGGGTTGATGATGATGGCTGCGCGCTTGGGGGCAGTGGAGCTGTTGGCAGTCATGATGGTCCTCTGGTGGCAATTGGAAAGGGTGCTTCTCAAAGAAGAGTAGCCTGCCCGCCGAAAGCCAGGCAGCAGCCCGGCGGCTATAGCGTTTTCACTGCCCCGAGGACCTGGGCAAGGGAATCCTTGGCGTCACCGAAGAGCAGGGACGTCTGGGGTTCGTAGAGCAGATCGTTTTCGATCCCGGCGAAGCCCGGCCGCATGGACCGCTTCAGGAACACCACCTGCCGGGCATCAGCCACCTCCAGGATGGGCATGCCGTAAATGGGCGAGCCGGACGACGTCTTGGCAGCGGGGTTCACCACATCATTGGCACCCACCACCAGCGCCACGTCGGCGGTCTTGAACTCGGGGTTGATCTCACCCATTTCCTTGAGCGATTCGTAGGGCACGTTGGCTTCGGCCAGGAGCACGTTCATGTGCCCGGGCATCCGGCCGGCCACGGGATGGATGGCGAAATCCACGTCGATGCCGCGCGCTTCCAGCGCCTGGGCCAGCTCAGCAGCGGTGTGCTGGCCCTGCGCCACCGCCAGGCCGTAGCCGGGAACAATGATCACGCGCTGCGCGTAGCCCAGGAGCACCGCCACGTCCTCAGGACTGGAGGACCTCACGGGACGTTCGCTCACGGCGGTGGATCCCGCCGTCGAACCTCCCCGGAAGGCGCCGAACAGGATGCCTGCAACGCTGCGGCCCATCGCCGCCGCCATGGCACGGGTGAGGATGGTGCCCGAGGCGCCCACCAGCGTGCCCGCCACCACCAGAAGTACGTTGCCCAGCACCACGCCGGACGCCGCAACGGCCAGGCCGGTGAAGGCGTTCAGCAGCGAAATGACGATCGGGACGTCTGCGCCGCCCACGGGGAGCACCAGCAGGACGCCGGCCGCCAGCCCCAGGACCAGGAGCAGCACCGCGGGGGCGGCAGAGCCCGTGATGACGACGGCGGCGCCGGCCGCCACCGCGGCGAGCAGCACCGCGGCCATCACCGCCGGCAAGCCCGGGAACACCACCGGCCGGGTGGTCATCAGTTCCTGCAGCTTCGCGAAAGTAACCCCGGAGCCAGCAAAGGAAACGGCGCCCACCAGCAGGGTGAACACGATGGCCAGGCGGACCCAGGGATCGTTCGCGTGGCTCAGTTCGAGCAGCGCCACCAGTGCCGCAGCACCACCGCCCACACCGTTGAAGAGCGCCACGAGCTGCGGCATCTGCGTCATTTTCACCCGTCTGGCGACAGGGGCCGCTACGCCTGTGCCCACAGCTATTGCCGCCAGGATCCAGGGGATGTTCTCCAGCCGCGAGGACAGGAACACGGTGACGACGGCGATCAGCGCGCCCAGCGCGCCGATCAGGTTGCCGCGGCGGGCGGTCCTCGGGGAACTGAGGCCGCGCAGGGCGAGGATGAAGAAGACGGCCGCGGCAAGGTACAGGAGCGAGGTCCAGACGGGGTCGAGGAGGGTCACTTGCCGTCCACCTTGCCCGCTTTAGTGCCCGCCGCCTTGCCTGCCACTTGTTTGCGCGCGTGGAACATGTGCAGCATCCGGTCGGTCACCACAAAGCCGCCCACGAGGTTCGCGGTGGCCAGGACGACGGCGAGGAGCGCCACCGCGAGCAGCCACGGGTCCGTTGCCTGGCCGGCGACAATGATGGCGCCCACCAGGATGATGCCGTGGATGGCATTGGCTCCGGACATCAGCGGGGTGTGCAGGGTGCTGGAGACCTTGGAAACGACTTCGAAGCCCACAAAAACGGCCAGGACCGTGATGGTCAGCAGGCTCATTCCGTCCATCAGAGCGCCCCTTCCCGCCGGCTGCCGGCCCGCGCGGCGAGCAGTTCCGCGGTGGGCTGGTGCCGCACCGCGCCGTCGTGCGTAAGGCACGCACCCGCCAGCACGTCGTCGTCGAAGTCGGGGGCCAGGACGCCGTCCCGGATCATCAGCGCCAGCAGGTTGGCGACGTTTTTCGCGTACAGGCGGGAGGCGTCGGACGCCATCGCGGAGGGCGCATCCTTCAGGCCCACCAGGGTGACGTGGCCGGAACCGTCGGCCGTGGGAATGGGAATGTCCTGGCCCGGTACAACGCCTTCCACGTTGCCGCCGGACTCGGCGGCGAGGTCGACGACGACCGAGCCCGCCCGCATGCCCTGCACCATTTCAGTGGTGACCAGGAGCGGGGCGCGCCTGCCGGGGACGGCCGCCGTCGTGATCAGGACGTCTGACTGGGCAACATGGGGGGCGAGCAACTGCCGCTGCCGGGTGCCGGCGTCGGAACTGAGCTGGCGCGCGTAGCCGCCGGCTGCCTCCGCGGTTTCAAGGTCCAGCCGGATAAAAGTACCGCCCATGGATGCCACCTCGTCGGCGGAGGCGGGCCGGATGTCGTTGGCGAACACGCGGGCGCCGAGCCGTTTCGCGGTGCCGATGGCCTGCAGTCCGGCAACGCCTGCCCCGAGTACCAGGACCCGGGCGGGCGGGACAGTCCCGGCGGCGGTCATGTACAGCGGGAAAAACCGGGGCAGCCGGATGGCCGCCTCAAGAACACAACGGTACCCGGCCACCAGCGCCTGGGAGCTGAGGGCGTCCATCGACTGGGCACGTGAAATGCGGGGCACCAGTTCGAGGGCGAAGGAGGTGACGCCGGCATCGGCGAGTGCCTGGACGGTGGGCAATTCGGACGACGGCGATGCCAGACCAACAGTCACCGCTCCCCTTTTCAGGGACCCCACGGTGTGCGGGTCGAGCGGCCGGACGTGGGTGAGGACATCCAGCTGGGCTTCGTCGAGTTCCGGGACGATGCGGGCTCCGGCCCGGCTGTAGTCGGCGTCCGGGTGCCCGGCGGCTGCGCCCGCGCCCGCCTCAAGGAGTACTTCCACGCCCAGCGCGGCCAATTGCTTGACGGTCTCCGGCGTAGCGGCCACCCGCCGTTCACCCTCACGGCGTTCCCGCGGTATGCCCAGTTTCACGCGCCGACTCTCCTCGCTGCACGGGTACGGCAGCGCTGCCCTGCAGGGCTGTACCCAGGTTCCCGGCACAGTCGGTTTCGCGGAGCGGCGCTGCTGCACGTAGTTGGCTAGAGTCTATGGCCCGCGCCGCTGCGGCGGGAGTAGTGCGGCGGGCTTGGTGGCAAACAGTTACTTACGGGTTTCCGGGCTGCCGGCGTCGGCGCTCTCCTCCGGCGAGCCG
The DNA here is from genome assembly GCF_042879835.1 of Pseudarthrobacter sp. NPDC058329. Lineage (NCBI taxonomy): Bacteria > Bacillati > Actinomycetota > Actinomycetes > Micrococcales > Micrococcaceae > Pseudarthrobacter > Pseudarthrobacter sp. NPDC058329. The sequence continues at coordinate 171,425 of NZ_JBHVZR010000004.1, read as the reverse complement.
GTAGGAATCCTCCAGCAGTTCCGCCAGCAACTTCCCGTCGATCCGGTCAAGCCGTACCAGTACCAGCTCGGGAGAGCGCTCGTGATGCGGGGTCCAGTAGTACGTTTCCGGTTCGGTTCCGGCCAGGGCCTCGCGCTCTTCGGTTTTGACGGTCAGGACACCAGGCTCCCAGATCCGGGCCATCAGCGTTTTGGCGAACCACGCCGGCTGGCCCCAGCTAAGCCGCTCGGTGACTCCGGGCAATGCGAGGGCAGCCCTCCTGACGTCGTCTTCCGTGGCCATGAGCCACAGTCTGCACGGCTTGCGGACGCTGGACAAGGGCCGGAACCCGGAGTTTGGTCAGCCGCGGGCGGTCAGGTCCGCGGAGACGAGCTTCGCCGTCGCCGCGATTTCCCGGGCCACCGACGCCAGGTACGCCCCGGGGTCCGGCTGCGCCGCCACGGATTGGGCCTGGAGCGAGACGTTCACGGCGGCCACCACCTTGGGGCCGTCGTATACCGGGGCTGCCACGGACATCAGGCCCAGCTCCAGCTCCTGGTCCAGCAGGCACCAGCCCTGCGCGCGGACGGTTTCCAGGACCGCCAGCAGCTCTTTGACGGTTCCGAGCGCGCGCGGAGTCAGCGGCTTGATCTCTGCAGCGGCCAGGTACATCTTCAGGTCTGCGGGCGGCAGTCCGGCGAGAAGCACCCGGCCCATGGAGGTGGCGTAGGCCGGGAAGCGGGTGCCCACCGTGATGCCGACATTCATGATCCGGCGCGTCGTTACCCGCGCGATGTAGGCGATGTCCGTTCCATCCAGGACAGCCGCGGAGGTGGATTCGCCAAGCTTCAGGGACAGCTCCTCCAGGTGCGGCTGCGCCAGCTGCGGCAGCGACAACCCGGACAGGTAGGCGTAGCCAAGCTGGAGCACCTTGGCCGTGAGGGCGAAGGTCTTGCCGTCGGTCCGCACATAGCCCAGCTCCACCAGTGTATGCAGGAACCGGCGGGCAGTTGCCCGGGTGAGATTTGTGCGGGCCGCCACCTCGGTGAGGGTCATGACCGGATTGTCCGTATCAAAGGCGCGGATCACGGCCAGCCCGCGGGCCAACGACTGGACATACTGGTCGCTGGCCTGCGGGCCAGGCTGGGTGTCTGTACGGACGGCTTCGGTCATGGTTACCAATCCTAGGGGCGGCGGCAGGCTCAGGTCCCGGCAGGCCCAACCACTGCGGCGGCTGCGGCCTTGAGCGGTACCGGCACCAGGTCCTGGAGCTCCTCCAGGGTGCAGCCGAAGGTTTCGCGGACGGTGACGCCGTCGGGTCCGGTGAGGAACACCGCTTTGTCCGTGTAGACGCGGGTGACGCAGCCGACGCCGGTGAGCGGGTAGGTGCAGGTGTCAACGATCTTGGAGGCGCCTTCGCGGGTCAGCAGGGTCATCATGACAAAAACGTCCTTGGCGCCGGTGGCGAGGTCCATGGCGCCGCCGACGGCGGGAATCGCCCCGGGTGCCCCGGTGTGCCAGTTCGCGAGGTCACCGGTGGCGGAGACCTGGAAGGCGCCCAGAACGCAGATGTCCAGGTGTCCGCCGCGCATAATCGCAAAGGAGTCGGCGTGATGGAAGTAGGAGGCTCCGGGGAGTTCGGTGACGGGGATCTTGCCGGCGTTGATGAGGTCCCCGTCGATCTGGTCCCCCTGGGCCTCGGGGCCCATGCCGAGCATCCCGTTCTCCGTGTGGAGGGTGATGTTCTGCTCCTCGGTGAGGTAGTTCGACACCAGGGTGGGCTGGCCGATGCCGAGGTTCACAAAGGAGCCGGGGGCGATGTCCTTCGCGACGAGGCGGGCGAGGTCGTCCCGGCCCAGCGGGGTGGCGGAGGTCTGGAGGATTGTTGCGGTGCTCATCTCAAGCCACCTTTCCTGCTGAGGCTGCTGAGGGGACGCGGACCACTGTGTTGACGTAGATGCCGGGGGTGACCACGTTTTCCGGATCCAGGGAGCCGGTGGGGACGATCTCGGAGACCTGCACGATGGTCTGTTTCGCGGCGGCGGCCATGATCGGGCCGAAGTTCCGGGCGGTCTTGCGGTAGACCAGGTTGCCCTTGCCGTCAGCCTTGAGCGCCTTGATCAGGGCTACGTCGGCGTGGATCGGGGTTTCGAATACCTGGCCGCGGCCGTCGATGATGCGGGTTTCCTTGCCTTCGGCCAGCATGGTGCCGTAGCCGGTGGGGGTGAAGAACCCGCCGATCCCGGCACCGGCAGCCCGGATCCGCTCGGCCAGGTTGCCCTGCGGCACCAGTTCGAGTTCGATCTCACCGGCCTTGTACTTGGCATCGAAGTGCCAGGAATCAGACTGCCGCGGGAAGGAACAAATCATTTTGCGCACCCGGCCTTCCTTGATCAGCAGCGCGAGTCCCTGGTCGCCCTGGCCGGCGTTGTTGTTCACCACGGTCAGGCCGGTGGCACCGCAGTCCATCAGCGCGTCGATCAGTTCGAACGGCTGCCCGGCGTTGCCGAACCCGCCGATCATCACGGTGGAACCGTCACTGATCCCGGCCACCGCTTCTGCGACGGTGTCTACAAAGTTCAACATGCGCTTATGCCTTTCCTGTGTTCTTCCCGGAAGCGGTGACGTTTTCGAGGACCACGGCCAGGCCCTGCCCGACGCCGATGCAGATCGCCGCGACACCCCAGCGCTGGCCGGAGGCCTGCAGGGACCGGGCGAGGGTGCCCAGGATCCTGGTGCCGGACGCGCCCAGCGGGTGGCCCATGGCAATGGCGCCGCCGTGGGCATTCACGATTCCGGGGTCGATGCCCCAGGCGTTGATGCAGGCCAGGGACTGCGCGGCGAACGCTTCGTTAAGTTCGACGGCGCCCACCTGGTCCCAGCCGATGCCCGCCTTCGCGAGGGCCTTGTTCGCCGCCTCCACGGGGGCGTAGCCAAAGTACTGCGGATCGTTGCCGTGCGCGCCGCGGCCCGCGATGCGTGCCAGCGGGTCCAGGCCCAGCAGCCCGGCGGCGGCCTCGGACCCCACCCAGGCCGCGGAGGCGCCGTCGGACAGCGGGGACGCGTTGCCCGCGGTGACGGTGCCGTCCTCGGTGCGGAACACGGTCTTGAGCCCGGCCAGCTTTTCCGCCGACGAGCCGGCCCGGATGCCCTCGTCCCGGACCAGGTCCGTGCCCGGCACCGGCGCCACCAGGTTGTCGTAGAACCCCTCGTCCCACGCCGCAGCAGAGAGATTGTGCGAGTTCGCCGCGAACTCGTCCTGGGCTTCGCGGGTCACGCCGTACTTTTCGCGGAGCCGCTCGGTGGCCTCGCCCAGGGAGATGGTCCACTCCGTTGGCATCGCCTTGTTCACCAGGCGCCAGCCCAGGGTGGTGGAGGCCAGCGTCATGTCACCGGCCGGGTAGGGCTTCTCCGTCTTGGGCAGCACCCAGGGGGCACGGGACATTGATTCTGCGCCGCCCACCAGCATCAGGTCCGCGTCGCCGGCGTTGATCTGGCGCGAGGCGATGATCGCCGCGTCCAGCGACGACCCGCAAAGCCGGTTGACCGTGGTCCCCGGGATCGAGACCGGCAGGCCGGCGAGCAGCGTGCCCATCCGGGCGATGTTGCGGTTCTCCTCCCCGGCGCCGTTGGCGTTGCCGAACACCACCTCATCAATCCGCTCCGGATCAAGCCCGGGGGCGCGCTCTACGGATTCCTTGATCACGTGCGCGGCGAGGTCATCCGGGCGGACGCCCGCCAAACCTGAGCCGAACTTACCGAACGGGGTGCGCACGGCATCGTACACAAAAGCCTGGTTCATGGTGCTCCTCTGGTTCTCTGGGTGCCCAACTGACTCGCAGTTAATGTCGTTTTGGGGGCTCAAAACGACAACTACTGCGAGCTAGTTGGGGGGGTGTGTGGGTGCGGTGGGGTTAGTTGGGGGGCGGTGGGGCGGCAGGGGTGGGAGTGTTGGGTTCAGCGGGGTCCGTGTGGGTGGTGTCCAGTTCGCGGAACACCTGCTGCGCGGTCTTGAAGGCGCTGTTGGCTGACGGGACTCCGCAGTAGATGGCGGTTTGGAGCAGGATCTCCTTGATCTCGTCCCTGCTCAGGCCGTTGGTGAGGGCCGCGCGGATGTGCATGGCCAGCTCTTCCCAGTGCCCGTGCGCCACCATCGCCGTGATGGTGACGGCGGAGCGCATTTGCCGGGTCAGGCCCGGGCGGGTCCAGATCCCACCCCACGCGATCCGCGTGATCATGTCCTGGAAGTCCTCGGTGAACTCGTCCTTGTTGGCGTTGGCGCGGTCCACGTGGGCCCCGCCCAGGACTTCGCGGCGGACCACCATGCCGCCGTCGTAAATTTCCTGGCCGGTGGCCCCGGGCTGGACCACGCCGTGGCGGGAACTCTCGGTGCTCATGCCTTTGCTCCGTTCGATTCGGCCCAGGAAACCAGGCCCCGCATCAGCTCCGCCACGTGCGCGGGCGCCTCGGCGGGCGCCAGGTGGGCCACGCCCTCGAGCGTGACGGCGGTGGCGGTGCCGCCGCCGGCGGTGATGCCTGCCGCAACGTCCTCAGCGAACGACGGCGGGGCCACACCGTCCAGCGCTCCTGCAATGACCTGCGTGGGGACGCGAATGCTGCCCAGTTCCGTACGGACGTCGAATGCTGCCAGCGCTTCACAGCAGAAGGCGTAACTGAAGCGGTCGGCGTCGCGGAGGGCATGCAGGAGCCGGCTGCTCAGCTCGGGTTCGCGCTCCATAAAACCAGGGGCGAACCAGCGCTCCGCCGAGCCCTGGATCATCACCGGAGTGCCCTGGCTGCGGACCGTTTCTGCGCGTTCCAGCCAACCCTCCGGTGTGCCCAGCTTCGCGCCGCTGCACTGCACGGACAGGCTCTTCAGCCGTTCGCCGTGCTTGATGCCCAGCTGCAGGCCGGTGGCACCGCCCAACGACACACCGGCGTAGTGGAAGGACTCTCCGGGGGCGATGGTGTCGAGAAGGTCCACCACAGAGTCAGCCAGCGCCCCGACGTCGAACGCTTCCGCTGCCGCAGGCGAGACACCGTGGCCGGGCAGGTCCCAGGCAATGACATTGAAGTCGTTGCCCAAGAGGGAAGCGGCACGGTTCCACAGGATGGACGAGGTCCCCAGGGACGGTCCAACCACCAGCAGGGGGTGGTCACCCAGTGGCCGCTGCGGCGACAGGAGGGCAGCTTTCAACACAGGATTAGCCACGGCGGGCTCCGTTCGGGTCGGTGTCGGCGGTTGAATAAGCGAAGTCCGGGTAGGCAGCAAGGATGCGCCGGGAGATTTCGGCAGCCTCGCCCAGGTAGCTGGCAGGATTGAGGAGTTCCTCCAGCCGGAGATCCGGAAGCACCCCGGCAGGGACGGCATCGCGGAGCAGCTTGCGGTAGGTGGCGGCCTGCTCGGATGCGGGCGCCTGCAGGGTCTGGTCCACCACAGCCTGGAGTTGCTGTTTCCCCGTCAGCCCGTCCCTGTCCTCAAGCAAGGGTGCGACGGCGGCACCCACCCCTTCAGCCAGGAGCAGCGGTCCGGCGAGGTCCAGGTTCCTGCGCATGCCGTCCGGGAAAGCCTGCAGCCCCCCGGCGAGCTCACGGAGGTGGCCGGCGGCGCCGAGGGCCAGGGCCAGGAGCTGCCGGAGCGCGGGCCACTCGGTGTGCCAGGCACCGTCCGGACGTTCGTCATTGAAGTTCGCGGCGGCTAGGTGCAGCTGGGCGGCCAGCCCCGGTGCCTGCAGCGCTGCGCTGCGAACCAGCACCGACAGCACCGGGTTCTGCTTCTGCGGCATCGCCGACGAGACGCCCCGGCCGGCAGCCCGAGGCTCGGCCAGCTCCCCCACCTCGGGACGGCTCAGGAACAGGACGTCCGCGGCGATCTTGCCGAAGGCATCCAGCGCGGCGGCCAGGGCATGGCCCAACGTTGTGATGGTCAGGCGGTTGGTGTGCCAGGGCGCGGCAACGGCGGCGAGGCCCAGCTGGGACGCCAGGGCATCAGTCAGGCTGAACGGCGTGGCCACCGAACCCGACGTCAGGACGCTGCCGGCGGCAAGGGTGCCGGCAGCCCCGCCGAACTGCACCGGAAATTCACAGTTCTCCAGTTGCCGGCCGGCTGCGGCCGCGCCGTGGAACCACTGAGCCGCCCGGAGCCCGAACGTAAAGGGCAGCGAATGCTGCGTCAGGCTCCGTCCCACGCACAGCGTGTCCGCATGCTGCTCCGCCAAGCCGGCGAGCGCCGTCGTCGTTTGTTTCAGGTCAGCGAGCAGCGCCTCGACGGTGTTCCGGGCAACCAGCATCAGCGCGGTGTCCAGCACGTCCTGGCTGGTCAGCGACGTATGCACCGCTTCCCCAGCCCCGACACCGGCGGCATCGAGCGCCGCGACGTGTTTCCGGAGGTCGGCCAGCAGCGGGATCACCGGGTTGCCGCCGCCCTGGGCACGGCGCGCAATATCGGCGGGATCGTAGCGGCCCGCCTCAGCAGCGGAAGCGACGACGGCGGCCGCGCCGCCGGGTGCCAGGCCAACCTTCTCCAGCACAGCGGCCCAGCCGGACTCGACGGCGAGGATCGCCGCCAGCACGGCCCGGTCCCCCGTCAGCGCTCCGACAAGGGGCGACGCCGAGACGGGACTCAGCAGGCCGACGTCGCCATCTGTCCCCAAGCTGCCTGCCCCGAGGGCCGCGCCCGCTGCACTGGCCACATCAGTCACTGGAAGTCCAGGAAAACTGTCTCGCCCTCACCCTGCAAGCGGATGTCGAAAGTGAGCCCGCCGTCGGCATCACGGCGTGCGATCAGGGTCTGGCGGCGCTCCGGCTCCAGCGAACTGAGCAGCGGGTCGTTGGCGTGGGCTTCCTCGTTGTCCGGCAGGTAGATCCGGGTAAAGAGCCGGTTGGTCAGGCCGCGGGCGAACAGAGCCACGGAGATGAACGCCGCAGCGCCGGGCTTGGTGGGGCCGGGGTTGACGGTGGTGAAGGTGTAGACACCGGTGTAGCCCACGGAACCGCGGCCCCAGCCCGTGAAGGTGTAGCCGTCACGGACCAGGGAGCCGGTCTTCTGGACGATGTTGCCCTCGGCGTCGGGCTGCCAGATTTCCAGGATCGCGTCCGGAACGGTCTCCCCGGCGCCGTCGTACACGGTGCCCTGGAGGCGGATGGAGCCGGGCGAGCCAGGAGCAAGGAGCTCATTGTCCTTCTCGAACGGCAGCGCGTAGCCGTAGAACGGGCCCACGGTCTGGCCGGGGGTGGGGACAAGCTGGGTGGTCTGGTTGCTCATGTGACTATCCTCTGCCTATTCGCTGTCGTCGCCGTCAGCACCAAGTGCTTCGTTTTCGGTCCAGGTCCGCTGGGGACCGGTCAGGACGATGTCCCAGTTGTAGCCCAGCGCCCACTCCGGCTCGGTGAGGTTGTGGTCGTAGTTGGCCACCAGCCGGTCCCGGGCATCCTGGTCCACGATGGTCTGGTAGATCGGATCCAGCGGGAAGAGCTGGTCGCCGGGGAAGTACATCTGGGTGATGATGCGCTGGGTGAACTCGGTGCCGAACAGCGAGAAGTGGATGTGCGCCGGGCGCCAGGCGTTCAGGTGGTTCTTCCACGGGTAGGCGCCGGGCTTGATGGTGGTGAACCGGTAGGAACCGTCCGGGCCGGTGATGCAGCGACCGATGCCAGTGAAGTTGGGGTCGATCGGGGCCGGGTGCTGGTCGCGCTTGTGGATGTAGCGGCCGGAAGCGTTGGCCTGCCAGATCTCCACGAGCTGGCCTGCCACCGGGTGGCCGTTGCCGTCCAGGACCTTGCCGGCCACGATGATCCGCTCACCCTGGGGTTCGCCGTTGTGCTGGATGGTCAAGTCCGATTCCAGGGCGTGCACGTCCTGGTGACCGAACGCCGGGGAGTACAGCTCGATGGTCTCGGGGTCCGCGTGATGCAGGTTCTTGGTGGGGTGCCGCAGGATGCTGCTGCGGTAGGGCGGGTAGTCCAGCCGGGGCTGGGTCTCGGCCGGGGCGCCGTCCTTGAGCGCCCGCACGTAGGCGTCGCCCAGGGCGTTGATCTCCGCACTGAGATCCGCCTGGGTCTCGACGCCGCGGTTCTGTTGCAGGTGCGCTGCCTGGGGTTCGGCGGCCGGTACGAGCTCGTCGGTCTCAGGCTGGGTGTTGATGTCCTGCGGCACGGCTGGCTCCTTTCGTGGGGTGGTTTCTTGAGCGGATGTGGGTCAGGGGCGGGCGAGGTCGTACTGGACGGCGTGGCGGACGGGGGCGTTGGGCGCCCCGTAGCCGTCATAGGTGCCGCGGCGTTCCACCATTTCGAAGAACACACTGCCCACTGTGGCGGTGTAGAAATGGAGGAACTCCCCGTCGGCGTCCCGGTCATACAGGAGGTTGAGGTCCTCGAGGGTAGCCAGGAATCCCGGTTCAAGATCGAAGCGGGCGTCCAGGTCCTCGTAATAGTTGGCCGGGATCTGCAGGAACTCAAGGCCGCGGTCCCGCGCAGACTTCGCCGCAGACACGAGGTCGTCCACAGCGAAGGCGATGTGTTCCTGGTATGTCTTGTGGGCCTGCTGGGCCGGTGCCTGCTGGTTGGGTGCAAGGTTCAGGACCAGCCGCACCGCGCCGTCGGAGGTCTGCATGACCTGAGAGCGCACCAGGCCGCCGGGGCTGGGCACTTCCGCGAACGGCTGCGGTTCCAGGGCCAGCGCGCTGGTGTAAAAGAGGACGGCCTCGTCGAAGTGCTGCCACGGCTGGGCGAGGTTCACGTGGTCAATGACCGCGTTCGCCTCGCGGCGGGAATGCTCCAGCCCTTCACCGAATTCATTCGTCCAGGCGGCGGTGCCGTCCGGGCTGCCCTGGCACAGGAAAATCTCGGTGGAATCCGGGGCGGAAATGCCCTGGAACACTTCCTCGTCGGCCTGGACCTTGCGGGCCACCACCGGCGCCTTCAGCTGCTGGGCCCGGGCGGAGGCAATCACGGGCGAATCGACGTCGAACCCCAACGCGGCGATCGCGGGCTCGGAGTGCGATGCCGCCTGCTCGTTGATGATCACCCGCGCCTGTCCCATGCTCCAGAGCTGGACATCCTTGGTGCGGTGCCGGCCCTCGAAGGCGAAGCCGAGCTGGCCCAAAAGTTTCTCGAGCTGCGCGGTATCGTCCGCCTTTACCTCCGCGAAGTTGAAACCCGCCGGCTCACTGACCTTGGGCAGCGTGGCCAGTTCCATGGGATAACGACGGCGGGAGGCGGCACCGTTGCCGGCCTCACCTTCCAGTGAGCTGGCTGCGAGCCACTTGGCGCTCTGCTCCTCCAGCCAGATGAGCGAGCGCATGGCATCCACGGCGGTTCGTTCGACGTCGGATTGGCGGAAGACGTCATTGAAGACTTCAAGCGATACCGGGCCCGTGTAGCCGGCGCGGACCACGTGGCCCATGAACTTGGCGAGCTCGAACTGGCCTTCGCCCGGGAACACGCGGTAGTGGCGGCTCCAGGACAGGACGTCCATGGAGAGCTTGGGGGCGTCGGCCACCTGGACGAAGAAGATTTTCTCCGCATTGATCTTTTCGATGGGCGCGGTGTCCCAGTCGCGGGACAGGATGTGGAAGGAGTCCAGGCACGTGCCGAAGTTGGGGTGGTCCACCAGCTCCACCAGCCGGTAGGCGTGCTCGTAGTCGTTGACGTGTTTGCCCCAAGCCAGGGCCTCATAAGCCACCTTGACGCCGTGATCCCCGGCCAGTTCCGCGAGTTCGGCGAGCTGGGACGCCCGGAGGCCGTCGTCGTCGATCGTGGCTGTTGCCACGTTGGAGCACACCAGGATGGTGTCCATGCCCAGCCGGGACATCAGCTTGAACTTCGCCTCGGCCCGCCGGAGGTTGGCCTTCAGCAGGTCCGGGGTGACGCCGTCGAAATCCCGAAAGGGCTGGTAGAGGTCCAGCCCCAGGCCGAGGTCGGCAGCCATGGAGCGCACATCCTCGGGACTCAGGGGCGACGTGACCAGGTCCTGCTCGAAAATCTCGATGCCGTCGAACCCCGCGATGGCGCAGGCCTGCATCTTTTCCTTCAACGTGCCGGACAGGCACACAGTGGCGATTCCGGTGCGCATCAGGCGGCCACCTCCTCGGCGGCGACAAGCTCCAGGAAGTGGCTGCGCATGCGGTCCGGGTCCGGTTCGAGGCCCGTGAAGATGCGGAAGGCGTCTGCCGCCTGGCCCACGGCCATCCGGCCGCCGTCCAGCACGTCGCAGCCCTTGGCCCGGGCGGCCCGGACCAGCTCGGTCTCGATGGGGCGGTAGACGATGTCCGCCACCCAGTGGCGGGGCTCCAGCAGAGCCAGGTCCAGCGGGACGCCGGGGTGGGCGGCCATGCCGACGGGAGTGCAGTGCACCAGGCCGTCGGCCAGCGGCATCAGCTGCGGCAGCTCCGGCGTCGTACGCGCTGTAACGGTGCTGTCCGGGAAGAACCCGGCCAGTTCTGCCGCCCGGGCCGCGCCGCGGTGGGCGTCCGTATCCACCAGGTCCAAGTGGCGGACTCCGGCGGTCAGCAGGGCGTAGGCCACCGCGGATCCGGCGCCGCCTGCCCCCAGCTGCACCACGCGGTCCAGTCGGGCACCGGGAAGTCCGGAAGCGAGGGCGGCTGCAAAGCCGGAGAAGTCAGTGTTGTGGCCGACGAAACGGCCGTCCTGGATCACCACTGTGTTGACGGCACCGAGCCGGAGGGCGTCCGGGGACACCTCATCCAGGTGCTGCAGGACAAGCTGCTTGCAGGGATGGGTGATGTTCAGGCCGTTGAAGCCGAGGCTGCGGGCACTTTGGAGCAGCTGGCCCACGGATTCGCCGGGGAGGCCCAGTTCCAGCAGGTCGATGGGCCGGTAGAGGTAGCGCAGGCCCTGCACATCCCCTTCGCGTTCGTGCATGGGCGGGGTGAGTGACGGCATCACGCCATCGCCGACCAGTCCCACGAGGTAGGACTCAGTTCGATTGCTCATCCGTGCAGCTCCTTTGATACGGCACCGGGGCAGCTTCCTTGCGGAGGCGCGCTGCCGGGGTGATGGAATTACGATACATGATTTGTTCAATCACCGCACTAAGGTTCGACATGCGAACATTGCTTCGGGAGGGACCGCCGTGGCTACCGCTGCGGCAGCCTGGCGGCAAGCTCCGCGGCAGCCTCCTGCAGCAGGGGGACATGCGCCTCCAGCGCCTCGAGGTCCAGGCGGAACACGGGCACGGCCGTGGCCAGCGAGGCGAATGCATGCCCCTGGTCGTTGAACAGCGGGACCGCCACGGCGCGCATGCCGGTCTCGTTCTCCTCGTCCATCACCGCGTATCCGCGGCGCCGGACCAGTTCGATTTCGGCCCGGAAGGCGTCCCGGTCCGTGATGGATTTTTCCGTGAGCGGCTCGAGCGGAAGCTCAGCGAGGAGCTTTTCACGCTCGGAGTCCTCGGCGAACGCCACCAGGGCCTTGCCGACGGCGGTGGTGGAGAGCGAGCCCAGGTGGCCTGGGTCGCTGGTCACCCGGAACATCTTGGGGCCATCCACCTTGTTCACAGTGAGGTGATGGTGTCCGTCGCGGACACTGAGGATGGTGGCCTCCCCTGTCTGCTCGGTGACGCGGCGGAGGACGGGCAGGGCAGTCCCGGCGAAGCCGTGGTGGTTGGAAACCCGCTGGCCGAGCTGGAAGATCCGCAGGCCCAGGTGATAGCGGCGGCCCTCGGCTTCATAGTCCACAAACCCGTCCCGGGTGAGGGAGCCCAGGAGGCGGTAGGTGGTACTGAAGGGCAGTTGGGCCCGGCGGGAAATCTCCGCCGCGCTGGCACCCCTCGGCTCATCGCCAAGCAGAACCAGGAGGCCGAGGGCTTTACCCACCATGTCCGTCCGGTCCGCTGACCGCGCCGCGGCGGGAGGAGTTTCGTTGTCAACGGCACCGTTGGCCGCTGTGGCTTGGTTCACACTCATACTTCGATGTTGCCACAATGTGAGAGCTATTGCCAGACCGTGATTATTTTCTTGACAAGTGATAGCCCTCACAGCCACTATTGCTGTATCGCACAAGTAGCTCCCACCATGTGGCTACTGTCCGGGTTCTCCCGCACCTCCAGCCGTGCCGCGCCAAGCCACCATCCCAGGCAGCGCCGGCTGCGAGTCCCTGATCCATCCGCGACAAAGTCGTCACACCAAAGGAACTCCATGAGCCAGATACTTCCGTCCGCCGAGCCAGGCGTTGCCGCCCCGGCCGGGACGCCGAAGAAGGCAGCCCTCGCCAGCTTCCTGGGCAGCGCCGTAGAATACTACGACTTCTTCATTTTCGGTTCCGCCGCCGCCCTCATCTTCCCCACGGTCTTCTTCCCGGACGCTGACGCCAACGCGGCCATCATGTCTTTCGCCACCTTCGGCTTCGCCTACGTGGCCCGCCCCGTGGGTGCCGTCATCCTGGGCCACTTCGGCGACAGGGTGGGCCGGCGGAAAGTCCTGATGTTTACCCTCCTCCTGATGGGCGCCTCCACCTTCCTGATCGGCTGCCTCCCGGACTTCAACACCGTTGGCTGGTGGGCGCCCGCCCTGCTGGTCCTCGCCCGGCTGTGCCAGGGACTCTCCGCCGCAGGCGAGCAGGCCGGCGCCTCCTCCATGACGCTGGAACACGCCCCGGACAACCGCCGCTCCTTCTTTACCTCCTGGACCCTCACGGGCACCCAGGGCGGCCAGATCCTCGCCGCCCTCGTTTTCATCCCCGTCCTGGCCCTCCCGGACGAGATCAAGTACGGCATCGGCTGGCGCATCCCCTTCTGGCTGAGCGCTGTCGTGGTGGTGGTGGCGTTCTTCATCCGCCGCACGCTGCACGAGCCGCCGGCCTTCGAGGAAGCCCAAAAGACCGCCCAGATTTCCAAGCTCCCCGTCGCCGACCTCCTCAAGGGCCACTGGCGCGACGTCCTCCGCGTGATCTGCTGCGCCTTCATCGCCGCCGTTTCCACCGTGTTCGGCACCCTCGCGATCAGCTACGCCAAGACCGTTGCCGGCGTAGACGGCACCACCACCCTGTGGCTCGTGGTGGGCGCCAACCTGGTGGCTCTCGGGACCCAGCCGCTGTTCGGCATGCTGGCGGACAAGATTGGCCGCAAGCCCGTCTTTATCTACGGCGCCCTTTCCAGCGCCGCCCTGACCCCCGTTTTCCTGCTCAGTCTGGAATCCGGCAGCGTACCGCTGATGTTCCTGGCCGCCATCGGCTTCTTCTCCTGCGGCTACGCAGCCTCCAACGCCGTCTGGCCGTCCTTCTACGCAGAGATGTTCAGCACCAAGGTGCGGTTCTCCGGCCTGGCCATCGGCACCCAACTCGGCTTCCTGATGGCAGGGTTTGCGCCGGCCATCGTCGCAGCCATGGGCGGCATCAGGCCCGGCGGCTGGGTGCAGATCAGCATCTTCACCGCCGTCATCTGCGCCATCGCCGCCATCTCCGCGCTGACCGCCAAGGAGTCCTTCAAGATTCCCACCAAGCAGCTCGGCCTCAAGTAAACCGTCCGGAGCGCGCACTCCTGCCCGGTTACCCCAGTAGAAAGCCCGCCATTCTCCCGGAACGGCGGGCTTTCCGCTGCCCGGGCGGGGGAAGACCGGCCGGTAAGCGGGCAGGAACGCACGACGGCGGGTCCCGGCGAAGGCTGAACGTTTCCCTTCTGCGGCGCTGAGCAGCCACGTCATCAATTCACGCTTTGCCGGAAGGGAAGGCTACCCTAAGTCGTCCCCTCTTTTATTTCTGCCCCTCCCCACGGCAGCCCTGCAAGGCGGTTTTCTGTGCGTTCCTCCCTCCGTCCCCGCGTCCTGATTGCCGCGGCGGCTGCCCTGTCCCTTTCCGGTTGCGGTTTCAGCGGCACCCAGACCCAGGCCCCCCAGTCCTCCGCAGCGGCGGACACCAGCCAGCGGATCGTTGTGGACAACTTCCGCGCGCCGGTGGCCAACTGGGCCGTCGAATCGGACGCCGCCTACATCCTGTCCCTGTCCGGCTGCCTGGAGACGCTGACCACCTTCAACCAGGCCGAGGGTAAGGTCCTCCCCTCACTGGCCACGGAATGGAAGCAGACCTCACCCCTGGACTGGGATTTCAGCATCCGCGAAGGCGTCAAGTTCCAGGACGGCACCGACCTCACCGCAGAGTCCGTGGTGTCAGCGCTCAACCACGTCCTGGACGCAAAAGTCCCCGCCCGCGCCTTCAACCGCACCATGATCAGCAGCGTCACCGCAGTGGATGCACAGACCGTCCGCGTCAGCACGCCGGCCGAAAACCCGCTGGTGCCGTACCGGCTGGCCAGCGTCAACACCGGCATCCTCGCGCCCGCAGCCTACAAGGCCGACGGCCTGGACCCGTTCGGCCACTGCACCGGCCCCTTCACGCCCGTCTCCGAGAAGGCAAAGCAGTCCCTGACCCTGGACCGCAACGAGAACTACTGGGGCGGCGACGTGCAGCTCGCCGGCGCCGAGATCCGCTTCATCACCAACGGTGCCACCCGTGCCGCCCAGGTGCAGACCGGTGAGGCAGACATTTCGCTGTCCATCCCCGTCGCCAGCCTCGCGGCACTAAAGGCGGACGACGGCGTCTCCGTGCTGGGTGCCGATTCCCCCCGCACTGCCACGATGTACATGAACAACGGCCGCGCCCCACTGGACAACGTGGACGTCCGCAAGGCCATCCGCGAAGCGCTGGACCTCGACGCCCTCGCTGCCAGCGTCTACGAAGGCGCCGCCCTCCCGGCTACCGGACCCTTCGCGCCGTCCGAACCCTGGGCGGGTGAAAAGCAGGACAAGCAGCAGCAGAACCTGGAGGAAGCCCGCAACCTGCTGGCCAGCGCCGGCTACACGGCAGGCCGCCCCCTGGAAATCATCGCCATCGTGGAGCGGGCCGAATTTGCCGATGTGGCCGCCGTCGTGCAGGAAAACCTGAAGACCATCGGCATCCCCGTCACCATCACGTCAAAGGAATACGCCTCCGCTGAGCCGGACGTCCTGGCCGGTAACTACGACATACTGCTCAGCCAGCGCAACCGGCTGATCGACATCGCCGACCCCATCGGGTTCCTCACCGCGGACTACACCTGCAAGGGCACTTACAACCTGAGCCACTTCTGCGACCCGGAGTACGACCGGATCATCGCCGAAGCCGCCACCACCGTGAACACCGAAGAGCGCTACAAGCTGTACGCAGCGGCAGGCCAGATCCTCCAGGACAAGGCCGTCAACGCGTGGCTCGTGAACGAACAGGCCACCGACGCGATCCGCAAAAACGTCCTCTCCTACGTCCAGGATCCACTGTCCCGCTACGTCCTGACGGCGAAGACGGGCAAGGCCGCGTCCTAGCCCCACTCCCCGAAACCCGCGAATGCTGCAGTTCATCACCAAACGGACGGCCACCCTGGTGGCCGCCGTTGTGGTGTCCTCCTTTGCGGTCTTCCTGATCCCGTACTTCACACCCGGTGATCCGGTGCGCAAGATCATCCGTTCCCGGGTGGCGGGGGACGCCGTCGACGAGTCCGCGGTGCAGGGCCTCAGTGAGAGCCTTGGCCTGAACGATCCCCTGGCCGTCCAGTACTTCCGCTGGCTGGGAGACTTCTTCAGCGGCGACATGGGCCTGTCCTTTGTGAGCCGCACGCCTGTGGCAGAGCAGGTGCTGCCGGCGCTTTCCGTCACGCTCAGCCTGGTCACCATGGCGCTGGTCCTGGCCGCGGCAGTCTCGCTTCCGTTGGGCATCCTTGCCGGACTGCGGCCGGGAAGCACCGCGGACAAAGCCATCACCGGCGTCACCCAAGCCCTGATCGCCATGCCGGAGTACTGGGTGGCGCCTGTGCTGGTGCTGGTCTTCGCGCTGAAGCTGTCCGTCCTGCCCACGGCGGGCTGGAACGATCTCTCGTCCGCCGTCCTGCCCGCCCTGACCCTGGCCCTGCGTCCCATCAGTTTCTTCACCTCTGCTGTCCGCGCCGGCATCATCGACGCCACCGCCGCGGACCACGTGCCGGCTGCCCGGGCACGCGGCCTGAGCCAGGGCCAGGCCATCCTGCGCCACGTGGTGCCGAACGGGCTCGTGCCGCTGTCCACCCTGTTCGCCGTGTGGTTCGCGGGCCTGCTGGGCGGATCGGTCATTGTGGAGGTCATTTTCGCCGTGCCCGGCATGGGCAGGCTGCTCTTCGACGCTGTGGTCAACAGCGACATTCCCCTCGCGCAGGGCGGCGTGGTGGTTGTAGTGGCCCTCGCGGTCGGCGTAACCACCCTGGCGGACTTCGTGCACCGGTTCCTCAGCCGCACGGTGGGAGCCTCCCTTGCGTAATTGGACGAACGCCACCACCCTCGCCGCGGCCGTGCTTGCTCTCATTGTGCTGGCTGTGCTGCTCGCACCGTGGATCTCGCCCTACCCGCCGGCGGAGCAGAACCTGGCAGAACGCCTGGCACCGCCCTCGGCCGCGCACTGGCTGGGAACGGACAACCTGGGCCGGGACACCCTCAGCCGGATCCTCGAAGGCGGCCGGTTCTCCATGTCCGTGGCCGCGCTGGCGGCGCTGCTGACGTGCCTGCTGGGCGTGGCCATCGGTATCATCAGCGCACGCCGGCGCGGCTGCGTGGATGAGTTCCTGACCCGCACCAACGACGTCCTGCTCGCCCTGCCGGAAATGGTGGTGGCGCTGTTCATCGTCGCGGCGCTGGGCACGGGCTTCGGGCCGCTGCTGCTGGCGCTGGTGGTCACCGGCTGGACGCCCTTTGCCCGGCTGGCCCGCACCCTGGCGTACGACGTCTCAGCCCGCGGCTTCGTGGACGCCGCACGCGTGGTGGGCTGCCCGCCGTCGTTCATTATCTTCCGGCACGTCCTGCCGCACCTTGCAGCGCCCATCCTGGGGCAGGCGACGCTGAGGTTCGGGCACCTGCTCATCAGCGTGGGCGCATTGTCCTACCTGGGCCTGGGCGTGCAGCCGCCGCAGTCGGACTGGGGTTCCATGCTGGCGGCGGCACAACCGTTCGCGGACCGTGCCCCGCTGGGAATCCTCGCCCCCGGCCTGGTGATCTTCACCGTGGCCCTCTGCGTGACCCTGATCGGCCAGCGGGCCGCCCACATGGCCGCGGCGCCGCTGCTGATGCCGCAGGTTGCGGAAAAATGAGCCCGGAGAACACGCGCCTGGTCCTGGAGGACCTGAAGGTAAGCCAAAAAGCTGCCGACGGCGGGACCTCCGGCAAGCATCTGCTGTCCGGCGTCTCGCTGTCCGTTGATCCCGGCGAGTTCGTTGCGCTCGTGGGCAGTTCCGGCTCCGGCAAAACCCTGACGGCGATGTCCTGCTTTCAGCTGCTCCCGCCCAGCCTGGGCATCACCGGCGGTTCCATCAGGCTCGGCGGCCTGGACCTGACCCGAGCATCCGAACAGGAGCTCAACTCGGTGCGCGGCGGACGGCTGGGAATGCTGTTCCAGCAGCCCAAGCGGATGTTCAACCCGAACCGGAGCATTGAGCAGCACCTTAAGGAGCCGCTGCGCCTGCACGCCGGGCTGCGGGGCTCGAAAGCCCGGGGCAAGGCGCTGGAGCTGCTCGAGGAGGTGGGCTTCGCCGATCCCTTGAAGGGGATCCGGGCCTACCCGCACCAGCTCTCGGGCGGCATGGCCCAGCGCGCAATGACCGCCCTGGCCCTGGCCGGGCAGCCTGGCATGCTGCTGGCGGACGAGCCGACGTCGGCGCTGGACAAGGTGCTGGAACGCCAGATCCTGCAGCTGCTGGACAGGGAACGGCGGGAACGCGGCCTGGGCATTCTGTACATCACCCACAACATCGCCTCGGTTGCCGCCTTCGCGGACCGCGTGCTGGTGATGAACTCGGGCAGCATTGTGGAGGCCGGACCCGTCGGTGCGCTCCTTACCCGGCCCAAGACCGCCTACACGCGGGAGCTTCTGGCCGCCGCGCGCCTGGCACCGGAGTCGCGCCGTCGTCCGCCGTCCAGGGAACGCGAAATCCTGGTGCTCAAGGGCGTGGGCAAGCACTTCGGGCCGCGGCGGAAGCTGGGCCACGCCGCGCTGCAGGATGTGTCGCTGACCCTTCGGCGCGGTGAAATTTTGGGCGTCCTGGGCCAGTCAGGCTCCGGCAAGAGCACCCTGGCCAAGGCCATTGTGGGGCTGGAGACGGCCGGCACGGGAACCATTACCCGGCAGCTGGACGCAGCGGGACCGCGGTCAGCCACCGCCGTGCAGCTGGTGTTCCAGGAACCGCACGGCGCGTTTGACCCGCGGATGACGCTGCGGACCAGCCTGCAAGCCCCGCTGCGCGCGCACCACGGCCTTTCGCCCGCACAGCGGGCCCAGCGGATTGCCGCCGCAATGCAGGAGGTGGAGCTTGATGCAGCCTTGCTGGACAAGCGGCCGGGGCAGTGCTCCGGCGGTCAGCTGCAGCGCGCCACGATCGCCCGCGCCCTGCTGCTGGAACCGCAGGTCCTGATCTGTGACGAAGCCACCTCGGCACTGGACGCCCTCACGCAGCGCACCATCCTGAACCTGCTGCTGCGGCTGCAGCGCGAGCGCGAGCTGTCCCTTATCGTCATTTCGCACGACATGGATGTGGTGCGGTACATGTGCGACAGGGTGGCCGTCCTGCTCGAGGGCCGCGTAGTTGAGGTGGCCGAAACCAAGGACTTCTTCGCGGCGCCGCAGCACCAGCACAGCCAGGCGCTGGTGGAGGCCTCGATCCCCTGCCGTGCGGACGGGCTGTGGAGTGTCCTGGATGCTAGGGCCGCCCCGTCTCCAGCACCGACGCCAGGTCAAAGCTGACCGGTTCCTCCAGCTGCGCGTAGGTGCACGATTCCGGGTCCCGGTCCGGCCGCCAGCGGTTGAACTGGGCCGTGTGCCGGAACCGGTCACCTTCCATATGGTCGTACCGGACCTCCACCACCAGTTCCGGGCGCAGCGGCACAAAAGAGAGGTCCTTTCCCGCGCTCCAGCGGCTGCCTTCGGCGTTCCGCGGGGTCCGCTCCCCTTCCTCCTGCTTCCCCCATGCCCACGGGTGGCCGTCAAAGTCCGTGACCAGCGGCTGAAGCTCCTCGAACAGCTCCTGGCGGCGCTTCATCGGGAAGGCGCCGATCACCCCGACGCTGGCCAGGCCGCCGTCGTCCTTGTACAGGCCGAGCAGCAGGGAGCCAATGACGTCCGGTCCGCTCTTGTGCACGCGGTACCCGGCCACTACGCAGTCTGCCGTGCGCTCGTGCTTGGTCTTGAACATCACCCGCTTGTCCGGCTGGTACCGGCCGTCCAACTGCTTGGCCACAATCCCGTCCAGGCCTGCCCCCTCGAACTGCCGGAACCACTGTGCGGCGGTGTCCTTGTCCGTGGTGGCGGCCGTCAGGTGGACCGGGGCCTTGCTGGCCGCGAGCGCCTTCTCGAGCGCCGCCCGCCGCTCCGTGAAGGGCCGGTCCGTGTAGTCGTCGTCGCCAAGGGACAGCAGATCAAAGGCAACAAAGGACGCGGGTGTCTGGGCCGCGAGCAGTTTCACGCGGCTGGCCGCGGGGTGGATGCGCTGCTGGAGCGCATCAAAATCCAGCCGGTCACCTGAGGCGCCCACCAGGATAATCTCGCCGTCCACCACGCAGCGCGGCGGCAGGTTTTCCTTGAAAGCCTCAACCAGTTCCGGGAAGTAGCGGGTCATCGGTTTTTCGTTGCGGCTGCCGATCTCCAGGTCGTCGCCGTCGCGGAAGATGATGGACCGGAAACCATCCCATTTCGGCTCATAGCTGAGGTCCCCTTCGGGGATGCCGCTGACGGCCTTGGCGAGCATGGGCGGGACGGGCGGCATCACGGGAAGTTCCATGTGCCCATTCTTGCCCGGCAGCAGCCTTTCGCGGAACCCCGGGGGTGAGCGGCTTACCCGGCCAGGAGCCAGACGATCAGGACCAGGACCGGGGCGGCCGCCGCCGTCGAAATGAGGATGCTTTCCCGCGCCACCGCCACTCCCTTGCCGTATTTGCTCGCGAACATAAACACGTTCTGGGCGGGCGGCAGCGCCGCCATCAGCACCACCCCCAACAGCATCTGCTGGTCCAGGTTGAACAGGAAACGGCCGACGACGTATGCCACCGCCGGCATCACCGCGGACTTCAGCGCGGTGGCAGTAAGGATTTCCGCCGTATGCCCGCCGCCCTGCAGCATGCGGGTTCCGCGCAGGGACATACCGAAGGCGAGCAGCACCACCGGCACCGCAGCGCCGCCCAAGAGCGTCAGCGGGGCCATGACCGGATCAGGAAGTTCCACGTTGAACGCGGCCAGGACCACGCCCAGGAGGGAGGCGATGATCATGGGATTCCGGAACGGCTGGGTCAGCAGCAGGCGCGGCGAGAACCTGCCCGCCTCCGAAAGGTCCAGCACGGTCAGGACCAGTGGCGCGAACAGCAGCAGCTGCACCAGCAGGACGGGTGCCACGGGAGTGGCATCTCCCAGGGCATACAGCGTGATGGGGATGCCGATGTTGTTGGCGTTGACATAGGAACTGGCCATCGCGCCGATGGTGGTGTCAGCCAATGGCCGCCGGAACCAGAGCCTGCTGGCCGCCACGTACAGCAGTGCGGTGGCGGCGGCGGTGACCAGCGCCAACGGAACGTAGGCGGAGAAGACGGTGGTCATGTCGGACTCCAGCACCACCGTGAACAGCAGGACGGGATTGGTGATGAAGAACGCGGTACGGGTCAGCGCCGAAACCGTGGAGTCCCCGCCCAGCCCGCACCGTGCGGCAATGTATCCCACCGCAATGACCACGCCGATCACCGCCAGCCCGATCAGCACACCGCCCACGAGTGGTACTTCCTTCCAGCTCCCGCCTGCGCAGGAACGCAGTACTACAAGCTACAAACTTATCTGACAAGTTGCCCGTCGCCGGCACGCCGGCCCCGCCCGGCAATCCAGGCCGGAAAATCCTCGACACAGCACCACCCCGGACGGTAGAGGTTAACGATGCTTACTGTCGGCTTCCACGCCTCCCACGAACAGATCAGTCCGGGCCAGCTGCTCAAGGACGTCCAGCATGCGGAACGTGCGGGGTTCGACGCGGCCATGTGCTCGGACCATATTGAACCGTGGTCCTCCCGGCAGGGGCACTCGGGGTTCGCCTGGTCCTGGCTGGGAGCCGCGCTGGCCACAACCGGACTGCGCTTCGGAGTGGTGACGGCGCCCGGGCAGCGGTACCACCCGGCCATCATCGCGCACGCCTCGGCCACCCTGGCCGGCATGTTCCCCGGCCGCTTCTGGATGGCCACCGGGAGCGGCGAGAACATGAATGAGCACATCACCGGGGATGCCTGGCCACCCAAGGAGACGCGCCAGCGGCGGCTGGAGGAGAGTGTGGAGGTCATCCGGCGCCTGCACCGGGGCGGGGAAGTCACCCATCACGGGCTGGTCACCGTGGAACAGGCAAGGATCTGGGACGTCCCGGACACTCCCCCGCCGCTCATTGCCCCCGCCATCAGTGTGGACACCGCCCGCCGCGCCGCCGCCTGGGCCGACGGCCTGGTCACGGTGAACCAGCCCGCGGGCAAGCTCAAGGAAATGCTCGCGGCCTACCGGGACAACGGGGGCCGGGGCAAGGCCATCCTGCAGGTGCACCTCTCCTGGGCATCCACCGAAGGTGATGCCACCGCCGTCGCGCTGGACCAGTGGCGCACCAATACGTTTGCCCCGCCCGTTCCCTGGGACCTTCCCACGGCCGGCCATTTTGACGGTGTCAGCGGCCACGTGGGCGAGGACCAGGTCCGCAAAGCAGTGAACATCTCGGCCAGCCTGGACCAGCATGTCGAGTGGCTGGCCGGCTATGCGGACCTGGGTTTCGACGAGCTCTACCTGCACTTTGTGGGCCAGGAGCAGGGAGGTTTCATCGACACGTTCGCCGCGGAGGTCCTCCCGCAGTTGCGCCCGTCCCCCGCTTGGGCGTCAGCCGCCGCAGCGGGCAGCACGGCAGCTGAACCCACGGCGGGGGCCGGCGCGTGAGGATCGCCGAGACCTCGGACCTCTGGTGGAAGAACGCGGTCATCTACTGCCTGGACGTGGAGACGTTTTTTGATGACGACGGCGATGGCACCGGCGATTTCGCTGGCCTCACCCAGCGCGTGGACTACCTCGCGGCGCTGGGTGTGACCTGCATCTGGCTCATGCCGTTCTACCCCTCCCCGGACCGGGACGACGGCTACGACGTCACGGACTTCTTCACCGTGGACTCCCGGCTGGGCACCATGGGAGACCTGGTGGAGTTCATCCGCGCCGCCAAGGACCGGGGCATGCGGGTCATCGCGGACTTCGTGGTCAACCATACCTCGGACCAGCACCCGTGGTTCGTCAAAGCCCGGAAATCCACCGACAACCCGTACCGGGACTTCTACGTATGGCGCAGCGACACGCCCCCTGACACGTCGTCGGAAGTGGTGTTCCCCGGCGAAGAAACCTCGCTGTGGACCCAGGATGACGCCACCGGCGAGTGGTACCTGCACATGTTCGCCAAGCACCAGCCGGACCTGAACGTCACCAACCCCGCGGTACGGAACGAAATCGCCAAGGCGATGGGCCTATGGCTGGAGCTCGGGCTGGACGGCTTCCGGCTGGACGCGGTGCCCTTTTTCCTGGAGACCCGCGGCCAGCCCAAGGACGAGGCCGCCAACCTCGATCCGCACGCCTACCTGGCAGCACTGCGGAGTTTCGTCAGCCGCCGGAACGGAAGTGCGGTGCTGCTGGGCGAGGTGAACCTGCCGTACAAGGAACAGGTGGAATACTTCGGCGGCCCGGAGGGCAACGAACTGAACATGCAGTTCGACTTTATGACCATGCAGCACCTCTACCTGTCCCTGGCCCGGCAGGATGCGCGGCCACTGGCTGAAACACTCAAGAGCCGCCCGGCACTCCATCCCGACAACCAGTGGGCCATATTCGTTCGCAACCACGACGAACTCACCCTGGACAAGCTCAGCGACGGCGAGCGCGGGGAGGTTTTTGCCGCCTTCGGGCCGGAGAAGAACATGCAGGTCTATGGACGGGGCCTGCGCCGGCGGCTTCCCCCGATGCTGGGAGGCGACCCCGAACGCCTCCGGATGGTTTATTCGCTGATGTTCTCCCTCCCCGGCACCCCCGTACTGTTCTACGGTGAGGAAATCGGCATGGGCGAGGACCTGCGGCAGAAAAGCCGCGCCGCGGTGCGCACCCCCATGCAGTGGAGCGATGCGAAGAACGGTGGCTTTTCCACGGCCAAAGCAACAGACCTGGCAGTGCCGCTGGCGCGCGGTGAGTACGGTCCGGAACGGGTCAACGCCGCTGCCGCGAAACGCGACCCCGGCTCGCTGTTCAACTTCATGACCACCCTGATCCTGCGTTACCGGGAATCGCCGGAACTGGGCTGGGGAACGTTTGCCATCATCGACCAGCCGGAGCCGGCGGTCTTCGCCCACACCTGCAGTTCCGACGGCGGCACCTTGGTCCTCCTGCACAACCTCGGCGAGGAACCGGTCAAGGTGGCGGGCAAGGCGGGCGCGGAGGACGGGCCGCGGCAGGCTTTCAAGGGCGCAATCCTGGTGGATCTGCTCGACGGCGACAACGTGCCTTTGGAGCCCGACGGCGGCTTCACAGTTGAGCTGGAGCGTTACGGATACCGCTGGTTCCGGGTGCAGGCAAAAGGTGACCGGCTGGCACCCTGAGCGCGCAGAAACGCGACGGCGTCACCGGGCGGAGGAGGCCTCCAGCAGGCGTTCAGCCTCCGCCAGGATGCGTTCCCGTACGGGCAGGGACACGGTCACCGTGCGCCGGCCGTCCTGCTCCTGGTCGCGGATGCCCACGGCCAGGGCGCTCATCAACTCTGCGTCCTCGGCGGTGGCAAGGTCGCTGCCGATGAGTTGGACCAGCACCTTCAAGCCGGCCAGGCGGCGCTGCGGGTCGGCGTCGTTCAATGCGGAGTCGATGGCCCACTGTGCGCGCTTCCACCACTGGTCGCGCCGGTCCGCGCGGGATTTTTGCCGGTACGTCAGGTAGGCCACCAAAACGACGCCGAAGGTGGCCAGCGGTGCCAGTGCCGCCGCACCCAGCAAGGCGGCCCGGATCCCCTCGAAGATCTCCATGGCACCACCATAAAGCCCCGCTTGCCCGGTCCGCGGTTGGGAAACAGTTCCGGCTTCAAGAACTAACCGGCGCCTAACCGCGAGGAAACCAGGGCGCAACATTGGCCGCGCACACTTGGTAGTGCAGGCAAGAGCCGGCACCAGCTCCAGCCAGGAGGCCACGCCATGATGAAGGAAGCAGCAGCCCATGTAACCAGGATCCGCGCCCTGGACCAGCTCCAGCGCGGCGATGAGATTGAAGCCCGCCTCTCCGTGGGCCCTTCCTACGACGACGTAGTGGTCCGGCGCGGCAGCGTCCAGGAAACAGCACCCGGCATCGGCGTGGTGTGGATCCTGGACCGGATCACCGGCCTGCGCAAAGCCATCAATACGGACGAATGCAGCGTGTGGCGGGTCGCCTGACGCAGGTTCCTGTCCGTTGCGCCGTTCACGGCCTGCGGCTTAGCGACGGCGGGTGTAGTCAGTAAGGACTGCCCGCCATCCGTGACGCACGGCCCGTACGGACGGCTTCTTCAGCCTCCGGCCACCGACTGGATAATCAGCACTTCCTGGCCGGGAGCCACCTCCGTTTCCAGGCCCTGCAGGCGCCGCACCTCATCACCGTCCACATAGATATTCACGAAACGCCGCAACGTACCCGTCTCGTCCCGGAGCCGCCTGGCGAGCACCGCGTACCCGGCAGTCACGGAATCCAGCAGTTTAGCCACCGTCACAGGCCCGTCGGCGGGCGCAGTCAGTACGGACTGCCCGCCGGCCAGGGGCTGCAGGATGCTGGGGAGCACTACCGTGATGTCAGGCACCGGCCACCACTGCTGCCCGGACACACAGCACATCGGGGAGGTGGGCCACCACCTCGGCGAACGTCTCCCCTTCGTCCGCGCTGGCGTAGACGGTCCCGCCGCGCGTACCAAAGTAGACACCTGCGGGCTCCGCTGTATCCACGGCGGCGGCGTCGCGCAGCACGCTGTTGTACTCCCCGGTTGGCAGCCCGTTACTGAGCCTCTTCCAGGTGCCCCCGGCATCGTCCGTGCGGTGCACTGCCAGCTCGCCGTTGGGCGGGATCCGCTCACCGTCGGCCTTGAGCGGGACAACCCAGGCAGTGCCTTCCCGGCGGGGATGGGTCAGCATTACGAATCCGAAATCGGCCGGCAGGCCCTCGGCAATGGAGTTCCAACTCTCGGCGTTGTCGTCCGTGCGGTACACGCCGTGATGGTTTTGGGCGTACAGGCGGCCGTCGACGGCGGCGTCCGCGGCGATCTTGTGCACGCACTGGCCGAACTCGGGGTTGGGGTCCGGCATGAAGTAGGCCGAGATTCCGCGGTTCCGGGCTTCCCAGGAGGTGCCGCCGTCGAGCGAGCGGTAAACTCCTCCGGTACTCATGGCCACGTGCACGGTTTCCCGGGCGGGGTGGACCACGATGGAGTGGGCGGCAGCACCGCCATAGCCGGCACCCCATTCGCTCCGGTGCGGGTGGTCCCAGAGGCCGCGGTTGAGTTCGAAGTGTTCGCCGCCGTCCGTGGACTTCCAGACCGAAATGGGCTCTGCCCCTGCCCACACGACGCCCGGACGGGACTCGGCGTCCGGATGGATCTGCCAGATCCGCTCCAGCGCGGCGCCGGTATCCTCGGGGAACCTGATGGCGCCCTGCTCCGGTTCGGTCCAGGTGGCTCCAAGGTCATCGGAATGGGCCACCGTGGGCCCCCAATGCTCGTTCCGCACCCCCACCATGATTCGGGTGCGGCCTTCCCTGGTGTCGATGCCGATGCTGGGGATTTCAGCCATCAGGAAGTGGGGGCCGGTGAAGGACCACTGGCGCCTATCCTGGCTGGTAGCCAGCCACAGACCTTTTTTGGTGCCGATCGCCAAGACAAAACTCTCTGGGGTTGTCATGCCCACCATGCAACCACCGCCCCGGGCGGCCCGCAACGGTTCCCTGGCAATCGGGGCAATCCCGTACGGCTGTTAATCCACGAACTCCGACTGTGTTTCGATGAAGTCCCAGTCCGCAGCCGTCAGCACTGCCGCCGGGTTATCCGGATGTGGTCCACCTGCCTCCGCGATGCCTTGCAGCACCGGGAGCGGCAGTTCCTCGGCTCGAAGGTTCTCCCGCAGCCATTCCTTGCTCGCAAGGTCCAGGTCCAGCCACCACATAAAGATTTGCATGTCTTCACG
Organism: Pseudarthrobacter sp. NPDC058329; assembly: GCF_042879835.1. Lineage (NCBI taxonomy): Bacteria > Bacillati > Actinomycetota > Actinomycetes > Micrococcales > Micrococcaceae > Pseudarthrobacter > Pseudarthrobacter sp. NPDC058329. The sequence continues at coordinate 145,227 of NZ_JBHVZR010000004.1, read as the reverse complement.
CCCTTTCGTCGGCAAATTTAACGGTAGGCGCGGGCAAGGCGGGCTACAAGGTATTCCGGCAGCTCCAAGTGGTGCCCGCGGTTTTTCGGGTACCGGCAAGTAACCGGTCCCCCGGGAGCGCCGCAAAGTCGAGTAGGCCCTACCCGCGACCGGCGATGGCGGCCCGCCTAGCCTGAAAACTCAAACAAGCTGACCGTGCTGCCGGGGCAATCGGCGCATCCGCTAGTCCTGCTCATCATGGTCCGTTCCACATCGAAACTGGGGAGAACCATCATGAAACGTGCCATCACAACGTTGGGAGTGCTGGGGTTGGCGGCGTTGACCGCCGCGGCTCCGGCCGCGGCCGACCGCGGCGGCGGAGACGACGACGACAAGATCGTCATCTGCCATACCGGTTCGGGCTCCAACTCCGGGCATTTCAGCGCCATCACTGTTGCCATTCCGTCACTGAACGGCCATGACAGGCACGGCGCGGACATCATTCCGCCCAACGATGGAATGGATGACGGACAGAACTGGAATGCTGCAGGCAGGGACATCCACGCCAAGGGATGCGAGACGCCGGGCGCGGTGGTTCCTCCCGCAGACGTGCTGCCCGTTGTGGTGAACCCGCCGGTTGTTCCGCCGGCAACCATCCCACCTGACCTAACGGCCGTCGTCGTCCCTGAACAGCCAGGGGCCGTCCAGCCGCAGGCAAGGGCACCCCAGACTCCGGCGGCAGCCCCCTCTGTAGAAGCCGCCGCCGACATCAGCCGTGGAACCAATCAGGGCTACAACGCCCAGACTGCCGTCGGCGGCTCTGACGGCGCACCGTCCTGGATGGCCGGCGTGGGTGCCCTGCTGGCAGCGGGAGCGGCAGTGGCATTCCGCCGCAAATCCCGCCCGCTGCCGCAGGTCGACTGACGCCGGCCGTTGCAACTGCTCAGGAGCAGCATGTCCAAGGAACGCAGCCGGCACGCGGCACCTAAGGCGCGCAGGTACAGGCGCTGGAACCGGGCCGACCTGGCAATTCTCCTGTGCGGCGTCCTGGCCTTTTTCTCCATCACCTTCGGCGCACCAGTCTTACAGCAGGCGGGATTATCCGCCGGTGGCGGCGGGACGGCCATTTCCTCGGCCCCCTCTGCCAGCCGCTCCATGGAACAGGAACCCGCAGCTTTACCGGGGACACCGCCAGGGGCAACGCCAGTCCCCGGCGGTTCCCCTGTCCGGCAAGCCGCGGCTCCTGCCCTGCCGGCCGCAGCGCCTCCGGTGCGCATTCGCTATGCGTCAGCGGCGTTCGATGTGCCGGTGCATGCGCTTGAGCTGGACGCCGCCACGCAGGCCAGCCAAACGATCGTGCCGCCGGCCACCAAGGACGGCTACTGGCTGACGCCGTTCGGTACCCCCGGAACCGGCTCCACCAACACCACCTACGTGATCGGCCACAGCTGGGAAGGCGCAGATGCACCCTTCAACCACCTCAGCTCAGCGGCCACGGTGGGTGATGAGTTAGAGATGGAAACCACTGCAGGCACCATTCCCTATCGGGTGGAGAGCGTCACGACGTACCTGAAATCCGGCCTGAAAGACAGCCCCGTCTGGGACATGGTGCCCAACCGGTTGGTTCTGATCAGCTGCTATACCGAAGATCCCTGGGGCAAAAATGTGGTGGTTACGGCTGTGCCTGCCGCGTCCTGACCTCCCATGGGCGGATAGGCGCTGTTCAAGAGGGTGTAAGGAGGCTGAGAATAAGCTATGTCGTCAGAACACATACGCGGTACGTCGCCCCTGCTGGTAGGCGTCGTCCCGCATCAGCATCCGGAGGTCCTGCAAACCGCAGCCGACCTCGCCGCCCGGCTGGGGATTCGCCTGCTCTGTGCCTACGTGGATGAGGCCAGCTACCTGGTGGAGTGGGACCCGGCACGGTCCGCTCACAGGCTCTCCCTGCACCCAACCGCCGACAAGGAGAACATCGGCGGCGTGACGTCCGAGCTTAAGGTTGCGATAGAAGCCGCAGTGGCCCGGGAGCCCCCCGGCACCGCGGCCGCAGAATGGACCCTGCAAACCCTCGCGGGTGATCCCGCCCGCGCACTCGCCCAGCTCGCGGCGGAAACCAACGCGCCGATGATTATCGTGGGAACCTCCGAGCGGGGCTTCTCGCATCGCCTTGCGGAAGCACTCAGCGGATCGGTAGGTGCCTGGCTCACACACCATCAGAGTAGGCCCGTACTCATCGTTCCCTACCGCATGGCGGCCCACGAGGACCGGCCCTGACCTGCGCAAGCCCTTCCAAACACCAGGAAACCCCGGCGAAGAAAATAAAGCGAAAGTAGTTATTCGGGGTGGTGGCGGACCGGGCTACCAGCCCGTAAGCTGATTCAAGCAGGCCGATTCCAGCAATGTGGAAGATGGGCTTGCCCAAGAGCTGCTCCGGAGTGCGTATCCCCCAATAACGCACTCCGGAGCTTTTTTGTGCCCGAATATCGACGCCCGCCACATCCACTGATACCCCCCAGGGGTAGTTGTGTTTATACCCCCACGGGGTATAGGTTGTTGATATGAGCGCAACCCATGAAGCAGTTCCGGAAACGGCGGACCAGCAAGAGCACGGGTACACCGGGAACAAAGATGCCCACCTCCGCCGGCTCAAGCGCATTGAAGGCCAAGTGCGGGGAATTGCACGCATGGTGGATGAGGACAAGTACTGCATCGACATCCTTACCCAGGTCTCCGCCGTCACCAAGGCCCTGCACGCCGTCAGCCTGGGACTCGTGGAAGAGCACATCGGCCACTGCGTGGTGGGGGCGGCCTCCGAACCGGATCCTGCAGTGCGCGCAGAAGCCATCGACGCCAAAGTCAAGGAAGCCGCCGACGCCATAGGCCGGCTCCTCCGGTAACAGCCGGCTGCGGCCGCCTTCCCCGCAACACCCACAGCTTCCCGCAACACCCACAACAAGGAGCAGCACATGAGCACCATGTCCCCCACCACAACCACCGTCAGCGTCTCCGGCATGACGTGCGGCCACTGTGTCTCCGCCGTCAGCGAAGAACTTGAAGCCCTCACGGGCGTTGAGGCAGTGGACGTAGAACTCAACGCCGGAGGTATTTCCACGGTCACCATCACCTCCAGCGATGTACTGTCACCGTCCGAGATCGGCGAGGCTGTCGCAGAGGCCGGCTACCTGGTTGTCGCCAACGAAGCGTAAGCACCGCTGATTCGAGGAGCCGCATGAGCAACCAGGAACTTCTCCATCAGCCCGCAAGCCGGGTGGTGGAACTCGACATCGAGGGCATGACCTGCGCCTCCTGCGTCAACCGGGTGGAAAAGAAGCTCGGCAAGCTCCACGGCGTGCAGGCCCTGGTCAACCTGCCCCTGGAGTCCGCCCACGTGACAGTCCCCGCCGCCATCACGGATCAGGAACTGGTGGATACCGTCAACGCCGCAGGCTACAAGGCAACGGTCCGCCAACCGGCTCCGGCAGTGGCGGCCGAGCACACGCCCGGCGGGCTCCGTCCCCGCCTGATCCTGGCCGCCGCCCTGACGCTGCCCGTGTTCCTGATGTCGATGGTCTCCGCGCTCCAGTTCCCGCAGTGGGGCTGGGTGGTGGCAGGACTGGCCTTGCCGGTGGTCACGTGGGCCGCGTGGCCGTTCCACCGTGCCGCCGCCATCAACGCCCGCCATCTTGCTTCGACCATGGACACCCTGGTGTCGATCGGTGTTGCCGCAGCGTACCTGTTCTCGGCCTGGCAGCTGTTCGCGGATCCCCTCATGACCCAACATCCCGGCATGGAGGGCATGGAGGGCATGGAGCAGGGCGGCCTCTACTTTGAGGTCGCGGCCGTCGTCACCACTTTCCTGCTCCTGGGCCGTTACCTCGAGGCCAACGCCAAGCAGAAAGCCGGGGATGCCCTGCACGCCCTCCTCAGCCTCGGCGCCAAGGACGCCACGGTCTTACGCGACGGCTCGGAACATCGAATCCCTGCCGAGCGGTTGCAGGTGGGCGATGTCCTGGTGGTACGCCCCGGCGAGAAGATCGCTACCGACGGCGTGGTGATTGACGGGACTTCTGCCGTTGACGCCTCCCTGGTCACCGGCGAATCAGTACCGGTGGAGGTGGGCCCGGACAGCCGGGTCACCGGCGCAACCATCAACACGTCCGGCCGCCTGCTGGTCAAGGCCACCCGCGTGGGCTCCGAGACCACTCTCGCGCAGATGGCTCGCCTCGTGTCCCTGGCACAGACGGGCAAGGCCCCCATTGCCCGGTTGGCGGACCGCATCAGTGCGGTGTTTGTTCCCGTAGTCCTGGCGATCGCCGGCCTCACGTTTGTGCTTTGGCTGCTCTTCGCCGGGGCGGAGGGCGGAGGACTGCGTTCGGCATTCATTGCCGCCGTCGCTGTCCTGGTGATTGCCTGCCCGTGTGCGCTGGGGCTGGCCACTCCCGTGGGCCTGCTGACTGGTACCGGGCGGGGAGCCCAGCTGGGGATCCTCATCAAGGGCCCGCAGGTCCTGGAGGATACCCGGACCGTGGACACCATCCTGCTGGACAAGACCGGCACCGTCACCACCGGGATGCTGGCCGTGGACTCCATCCTTGCCTTTGACGGGTTCGAGGAGCGCGAGGTGTTGAGGCTGGCCGGCGCTGTAGAAGCCGCTTCCGAGCACCCCATCGCCCGTGCCATCGCCGCGGCAGCTTCCGCGCCGGAAGCAGGCTCCGAATCAGCGTCCGACGGCGTGCCCCTGCCCTCGGTGCAGGCCTTCCGTTCCGCTCCCGGCGGCGGCGTCGCCGGGACCGTCGAGGGCAGGCTGGTAACCGCCGGGCGTACCGGCTGGCTCGAGGAAAACGGCATCACCTTTTCCGGCAAGCATCTGGAACTGCTCGTTGCGGCGGAGGCCGCCGGCGCCACCGCCATCTGGGTTGCCGTGGAGGGCACTGCCGCCGGCATCATCAGCCTGCGGGACACCATCAAGGATGGCTCCGCGGCCGCCGTCGGACGGATGAAGTCCCTGGGCCTGCGGCCCATCCTCCTGACCGGTGACAACGCCGCCGTTGCTGCCCAGGTGGCCGCCGCCGTCGGCATCGATCCCGCTGACGTCTACGCAGGTGTCCTGCCGGAGGGCAAGGTGGAAGTGGTGCGCGCCCTGCAGTCCAGCGGCGCCACCGTGGCCATGGCCGGTGACGGCGTCAACGATGCTGCCGCCTTGGCACAGGCGGATCTTGGCATCGCCATGGGTTCCGGCACGGACGTGGCCATCGAGGCTGCAGACCTTACGGTGATGGGCAACGACCTGTCGCAGGTGGTCCAGGCCATCGAGCTCTCGCGCAGGACACTGGCAACCATCAAGACCAACCTGTTTTGGGCGTTTTTCTACAACGCAGTGGGCATTCCAGTGGCCGCCCTTGGACTGCTCAACCCCATGATCGCCGGCGCCGCGATGGCCGCGAGCTCGGTCCTGGTGGTGGCCAACTCGCTGCGCCTGCGGAGCTTCGGCAAGCGGGCATAAGGAGCCCTGCCCAGGCCTTGGGCCTGAAACCGGGAGCTTCAGGCGGCGCCGTACCGCACGGCAGCCCGTGCACGCGCCTTGGCGGCCTCGGCTTCCCGGTCCTTGGGCGGCGCCTGCGTCACCAGCGAATCCAGGAGATGCTGGGTGATGTGGGCGATTTCGTGGACCGCCTCCTCGAAGGCCTCCTGGTTGGCCTTGGACGGTTTGGTGCTGCCGCTGACCTTGCGCACGTACTGCAACGCTGCGGCATGCACTTCCTCTGAGGTGGCGTGCGGTTCAAAGTTGTGAAGGGTTCGGATATTCCGGCACATACCGCCATGCTAGGCTCTGGACCGCCAAGGATCGACCCCCTTCAACAAGACATTTCGAACCCGCCCATGGGGAGCACGGCATGGGCAGGGGTGCCCATCGACACTGTTTTGCGGACCGGGGTAGGTTTTAGGCAATGGATCTTCCGGATAAGCCGGAGGCCGCTGGGGATGCCGACCTGATTCGGATCCACGATCTTTGAGGAGAAACTGATGGCTATTTGGGGTGCAGACGTTGAGCAGCTTCGCCAGCTCGGCAGCAAGCTTAACCAGGGTGCGACCGAGATCGAGTCGCAGCGCGCTAATCTCACAAGCGCTCTGAACAACACAGAGTGGAGGGGACCGGATGCGGACAAGTTCAAGGACCAGTGGAACGGCGAGTACACCACAAGGCTGAACCAGGTTGTTGAAGCACTCAAGGAGGCTGGCAACAAGGCGAAGCAGAACGCCGACCAGCAGACCCAGGCTTCGCAGGCCTAGCCATCGTCTTGGGGATGACTCCCCCGGACGGCCCGGGCACCGCAAGGTGTCCGGGCCGTCGGCGTCTAAGGGACGGGTTCGACGTCGTTCGCGTGTTCCAGCGGGGACGCCGGCTTACGTGCCTCCCCGGTCCCTCCCGGAGGTACGTCCGCGGGGCTCCGCAGCTCATCGAGCCGGACCAGGATAACGCCCCCCACAATCAGCGCACCGCCCAGGAGCTGGATGGCACCAGGGAGTTCACCCAGCAGCAGCCATGCCCAGACAACGGCGAAAAGGACCTCGGTCAGGGACACGAAGGACGCCACCTTGGAGCCGAGGGCACGGGCCGCCACGATGCCAGCGACGTAAGCCAGCACGGTGGCCAGGATGACCAGCCCCGCCAGCGCGACCCACCAGGGAGTGACCCATGGGCCGAGCCTGGTGTCGGCCGTACTGAAAGCCATGGGCAGCAGGCCGGTTGCCGCGGCCAGCCACATAATCGCAGCCCCCACCAGAAGCCCACCCGAGGCCAGGACGATGGGCGGAAGGGAGTCGTTCTCCTTGGCGGTGATGACGAAGTAGATGGCCAGGCACACCGCCGCCGCCATGCCCCAGAGGACACCCACCAGGTCAATTTTGACCGAGCCCGTGAAGTCCAGGACCAGGACCAGGCCTGCGAGGGACAGCAGCGTTCCTGCGAGGGTCAGCACCCGCGGCCGCTTCCGGCTGGCCGCCCACAGCCACAGCACGATGATCACCGGGGCCAGATACTCCAGGAGAAGGGCCACGCCCACCGACAGCCTGGCCACGGCGTTGAAGTAAAACAACTGGCAGGCCGCGACGCCCACCAGTCCGAAGAGCAAAATGGTCAGCCAGTTGTCCCGGAGCTGGTGCCAGCGCCCGTGGAGGGCAGGAACTGCGGGGACGGCGAGAATCAGGGCAGCGCCCGTGAGCCGGGCCGTAACGGCGGCCCCCGGGGACCATCCCGTTTCCAGCAAGGCCTTGGCAAAGGATCCGGAGAGGCCAAATACCGCGGACGAGAACAGCGCGACGCCGAGGCCCGAGGCCAGGAAGCTGGGACGGTCTGCGCGCACCATCAGGTTCGAGGTGCGGTTGTTTGCGGCAGACATCATTGCCTCCTGTCAGGAGTAAAGTGGGGTAATGGTCATGACAGTACGGGAGAGCACTGTAAGGAGTCAAGATGCTATTTGCCCCTGACACTGAGGTGGCTCTGCGCAGCGTGGTGAACCTGGTCAACTCCGCGGCCAACGGCAGGGACGCGCTTGCGTCGGCTGCGGAGCTGGACGACTTTCTGGCAACTGAAGGATTTACCGGAGCGCGCACCCGGGATGACGCGGAACTGAAGAGCGTACATCAATTGCGCCAACAGCTTGCGGCGCTGTGGACCGCAGACGAAGACACTGCGGTTGAGGCCGTGAACCGCATGCTGCGGGAGGCCAATGCCCTGCCCCAACTGGTGAAGCACGATCACTGGGACTGGCACCTGCATGCCACCGCCTCCGAAGCCCCGCTGGTGGACCGGATGAGCACGGAAGCGGCGATGGCTTTGGCGGACGTGATCCGCGGCAAGGAGATGGACCGGCTGCGTATCTGCGAGTCCGAGGACTGCGACGCTGCGGTGCTTGACCTCAGCAGGAACCGGTCGAAGCGGTACTGCGATACGGGGAACTGCGCCAACCGTGCACACGTGGCCGCCTACCGGGCACGCCAGGCGGCAACCCGTTAGGGCAAGCGGCTAGCGGGAGCCCGGGTTGTCGGATTCGTCAGGGGAAGCCGGGTCCTGCGGGCGCGGAGTTCCGAACCCATGGGATTTCTTTGGAGCCGAGCTGAGGTTCACGCCGGATCCCTTGCCCAGGTAATCGGCGTTGTCCTTGTGGCTCATGGAAAGCATTGCGGCAATCACCAAGGTAACGATGAACGCTATACCGGCAGCGGTGAAAGCCAGATCGAAGCGGGGGGCCCGGGCGCTGCCGCCGGAGGCGAAGATCACGACGGCCACGAAGGCGATCACGGCCCAGAATGCGGAGAACATCAGCGGGCCCTTCACCGAGGTCCGCATCTTGTGCGGATTTCCTGGTTGCTGGTCTGCCACGGTGATTCCTCCCTGCAGGCGGCGCGCCGGCCGGCCTGGGTCAATGTCTTTCGGTAGTGCGCCCGGCCATTTTCTACGAGAAGTAGAACCGGACACCTCCTAGTTTACGGGTTTCCCGCTTCGGTGCGGGCATCATGCCGGATGGTCAGCCCGGCAAGGGCCCAGAGCACGCCGGAGATGATGGCACCGCCGCCGGCAACGCCCAGCAGCGCATGCGCTCCGAGGCTGATAAAGAAGGGCAGGACGGCGGCAGTGCCGAGCCCAATGATGCCTGAGGCAATCCAGTCCCGCGCCAGCACGTGCCGGCCGCGGAACTTCAATCCGCAGAACAGCTCGAGGGCACCGGCCACGCCCAGCCCAAGGGCGGCAATCACGCCAAACAGCAGGTCCCCATGCAGCAGGACCAGTGCAAACCCGGCACCGGCCAGCACGGAACCGGCGGCGGAAAACAACTTGCCCGCCGCACTGTCCCGCGGGAAGCCTGTAGCCGGGATGCCCCACATCAGGAGCAGTCCGGTTGCCAGCAGGTAGAGCCCGCCGGACCAACCCATAACCTCCACGGACGGCGCCGCCCAGAATATGGTCACGGCCCCAAAAACCAGTGCCGCGGCAGAACGGAGCAGCACCGGCTTCCACAGCTCAGCCGTGGGAGCCGTTCCGGAAGCAGTACCTGCGGGCGTTCTCGGTAGGGTCACCGCTCCAGTTTAGTGGGGGTCCGGCCTACGTCGAACCGAGCACCATCCAGCGGTCGGACCGTGCGCGGGCACCCAGAGTGATGGCGCGCGCCGCCATGTAGCCAAGGGCGAAGGCCGCCCACAGCCAGCCCAGTCCAGCCGCGCCCCCTGCACTCGACAGGGCTACGGCGATCAGCAGCGGAGCGTAAACCGCAAGGTTCACCACACCGGCGAGCGCCAGGTACTTGGCGTCGCCGGCGCCGATCAACACCCCGTCCAGCACAAAGACGTAACCGGCGATGGGCTGGCCGGCAGCGAGAATCCACAGGGCGACGGTGAGGGCCGAGTGCACTTCAGTATCCGAGGTGAAAAGGGATCCCGCAAAGGGCGCGGCAACTGCCAGGAGTACCCCGGTGACCGCTCCGAAGCCGAGACCCCAGCGGGTCATGGTCCCGGTCAGGAGCCTTGCCCTTGCAGGGTTGGATGCCCCGAGCTCCTTGCCGATCAGCGCCTGCGCCGCGATGGCGAGGGCGTCCAAAGCGAAGGCCAGGAATGAAAAGATGGTCATGGCCAGTTGATGCGCAGCGAGATTCACTGGCCCCTGCGCGGTGACCACAACCACCGTCGCCAGAATTGCCACCCGAAGGCTGAGGGTCCGCAGCATCAGCCAGGACCCAACGCGCGTCATGGTCCTGATCCCGCGCCAGCTCGGCAGGAGCCCAACGCCGTTGCGCCGGGCGTATCGCTTCACCATCACCAGGTAGACGGCGGCCATAGCCCACTGGGCCAGGCTGGTGCCCACCGCGGAACCGGTAACCGACCAGCCCAATCCGTAGACGAGCCACAGGTTCAGGACGATATTCAGGCCAAACCCGGCGGTGGCCACTACGAGTGGCGTCCGGGTGTCCTGCAGGCCGCGGAGGAGGCCGGTGCCGGCGAAGATGAGCAGCATTGCCACCAGCCCCGGCATGGACCAGCGAAGGTAGTCGACGGCGAAAGTGCGCACCGCGCCTTCCGCTCCCAGAAGCCCAATCAGCGGGTCGGCAGCCAGGAAGCCGGCCACCGCCAGAATGGTGCCGAGCAGCAGCGCCAGCCAGACGCCGTCGCGCCCTGCGGCGAGGGCCTTGCCCAGCTGGCCGTCCCCAATGGCCCGGGCCACGGCAGGGGTAGTGGAATAGGCAAGGAAAACCATCAGGCCGACGGCGGTATGCAACACCGCCGACGCCAGGCCCACACCCGCCAGCTGGGCGACGCCAAGATGACCCACGATGGCCGAATCAGCCAGCAGGAACAGCGGTTCGGCAACCAGCGCACCGAAAGCCGGGACGGCCAGCCGAAGGATTTCGCGGGCATGTCCCTTGGGCGGCGCGGACGGCGCCGGGGCAGGTAATGGGGGCACCCAGCCAGCCTAGTGCGCCACCCGCGCGTGATCGCAGCGGCATGACAAAGCCCACATTATGACGCAAATAGTTGACACTTCAACCATTGGCACGGAAGACTTAAGCCCTATGAACCAGTCACGACTTACCACCACCGCCATCACCGCCCTCCGCATCATCCTGGGCTTCCTCTTCGCCGCCCACGGCTGGCAGAAGTTCAACGAATGGACCATCGCAGGCACCCAGGCATCGTTCGCCAAGATGGGAATCCCGGCAGCTGAGATTGCCGCACCGGCCGTCGCCGTTCTGGAACTCGCTGGTGGAATCGCCCTGATCCTCGGCATCCTCACCCGCGTTGTCGCGGCACTCCTGGCGCTGGACATGCTGGGCGCCCTGTTCCTTGTCCATGCCTCCGCCGGAGTCTTCGCCGCAAACGGCGGCTATGAACTGGTGCTGCTCCTCGCCGCAGCCGCCTTTGCCCTGGCACTGACCGGCGCGGGTCGCGTCTCGGTGGACCGCGTCCTCTTCGGACGCAGCAACTCGAAGCTGGCACTTCTGGCCTGATCCCCCAAATCCGGCCTCAGCCGGGAAGCGCGCGACGGCGGATGGGCACGTGGGTGCCCATCCGCCGTCGCGCCTTAAGGAGCAGAATTTCCAGGGCTGCAGGCGCTGACCCTTTGACTGACCAGAGGAGCAGCGAACAATTCGAAACACGGGGCACCAGAAGCTCACGGGAAAGTTGGGAAAACGCTTGCCAGCAGGCTTGGCCAACTGATAAACCAGTGAGTGCTGCAGCGAGAGCTGCATCACTCCCAGGTCTCAGCCACTCCCGCACCATCACTCGGAAACCCTTCAGTGTAGTTCGCCGCAGTTTGCGTATCTTCGCTCTTGAATCGTTCCAATCCTCCTGGGTACCGCTTTGCCACCGCTCATCGAAGGAGATGTCCGTGAACACACCCCCGCAAGTGACACCGCCGCCCCAGAAAGCACCACCACCCCGCCTGCGCAGGCTCCCTGCCGGAGCGAAAGCAATGACCGCCGCAGTAGCTTCCGCTGCCATCGCCTTCACCGGGCTTCCCGCGGTCCAGGCCGATACCTCGCTGCCGCCGGTAGGAAGCGGCTACAAATTCGACTTCGGCCCGGGATCCCTTGCGGACGGCTACACGGCCGTAGCCGCCGATGCCCAGTATTCCGCCGGTACCAAGTTCGGCTTCACGGATACCGCCGTGACCTCCGGGGTGGACCGCGGCACGGGAGATCCGCTGCGCTCCGACTTTGTGCAGGCCCAGGGAAGCTCCTTCCTGGTAGACCTCCCCAACGGCGACTACACCGTCAAGCTCATCGCCGGCGACGCCGCTGAAGCGACGAACATCGCCATCACGGCGGAGAAAATGGCCAAGGTCCAGGCGACCGACAAGCCGGCCGGCCATTACCTGGAAATGGAGTTCCCCATCTCACTGGTGGATGGCCAGCTTAACCTCGACTTCACGGGAACCGCTGCCAAAATCAACTCCCTGGTCATCGCCGCCCGGGCTCCCCGCACCGCCACCACCGACCCCGGCGTCTATCTCGCGGGCGACTCTACCGTCCAGACCTACGACGCCGGCTACGTTCCCCAGGCAGGCTGGGGCCAGATGATCGAGCGCTACTTCGATGACAGCATCTCTTTCAAGAATCACGCCATCGGCGGCAGGAGTTCCAAGAACTTCATAAGCCAAGGCCGGCTCGACGAGATCCTGCGCGTTATCAACCCTGGCGACTACCTGATGGTCCAGTTCGGCCACAACGATGCCACCATCGGTGTTGACGACCGCTACGCCTCGCCCGCCGATTACAAGGAATACCTCCGGACCTACGTGAACGGTGCCCGCCAGCGCGGTGCGACGCCCGTGCTGGTCACCCCCGTGGGACGCCGGGACTACGACGAAGCCACCGGCAAGTTCCGGGTCAGCTTCCCCGAGTACGTGGCCAAGATGCAGGAACTGGCAGCCGAGGAAAACGTGGCATTGGTGGACCTCTCCGCCTCAAGCCGCGCCTACTACGACGCAATCGGCCCGGAGGACACCAAGTCCGTGTTCCTCCACGTCGATGCCGGCGTCTATCCCGGCCGCCCCACCGGCACGGTGGACAACACCCACTTCCAGGAATACGGCGCCATCCAGGTCGCCCGCCTGGTAGCCGGCGGAGTAAAGCAGCTCAGCGTTCCGCTGGCGGCACGCGTGAAGGAAGTCGCGCCGCCGTCGTCCGTTCCCGCCAAGCCGCAGGGCCTGGTGGCCGGAAGCGTTTCCAATGCGGGAGCACTTCTGAAATGGCAGCCCGTTGAGGGCACCGACATCTATAAGGTGTACCGCAAGCTGGCCTCTGAGCCGGACAGCGCCTACAAGCTCACCACCACCGCGACCGTCCCCACCGCCAACTTGACCGGGCTGGGCGAAGGGATGGCTTACAACGTCCGCGTCGCAGCCATGAACGGCAAAGGCCTCTCCGAGCCCAGCGACACCCTTACCGTGACCACCAAACAGGCGAAGTACAAGTTCGACTTCGGGCCGGTGGGAGCACCGCTCGAGGCCGGTTACACCGAGGTCGACCGGACAATGGCCTACACCCCGGAGCGGGGCTTCGGCTTCAAGGACATCTCAGTGCTCAGCGACCGGGACCGCGGAGCGGTGACCAGCAACCTGCTGCGCGACTTCGTCCTCAGCGGCTCCAGCTTCGAATTCCAGCTGGACGTTCCCAACGGCGCCTACGCCCTGAAGACCTACCACAGCGACTGGATCGGCTCCACCCGGACTGACGTGGCCGCCGAGGGCACCCCCTTCGGCCAGGTGTCCTCGAGCAGGGCATCCTCGGCCACCAAGATCATCAACCAGGTCCTGGTTTCCGACGGCCAGCTGAACCTGGCCATCAGCGGTTCCGGCCAGCGGCTCAACGGGCTCGAGGTCACTCCGCTCCTGGTCGGCCCCACCAACCTGCACACCTCGGCGGTTGACGCCGCGGCCGAGCCCCCCACTGTTGACCTCGCGTGGGATGCCGTGCCGGACGCGGCCAGTTACAAGGTGTTCCGCCAGGCCTCCTTCGAAGCTGAACCGCAGGTCATCGCCGAAAACGTCCCCGCCGCCTCCTTCCGGGACACCACGGCTTTCGCCGGCCTGAAGTACAAGTACTTCGTCACGGCACTGGACAGCACGGGACTGGAATCCGTGCCATCCAACACTGTGGACACCGCTCTGGTGGACCCCAACACCCCGGTCCCGGCAGCCACCGGCAAGGTGGACGTCAAGGCCGTCGAGAAGACCAGTGTTACGCTCAAATGGCAGAAAGTCGCCGGCGCTGCCGCGTACCAGGTCTACCGGTCCACCTCCCCCGATGGCCCGTTTGAGTACGTGGGCCGCGCCACCGAAGTGAACTACACCGATTACACCGTGCTGACCACCATCAAGTACTACTACCGCGTCACCACCGTGAACAAGGGCGGCGAATCAGCGCCCTCTCCAGTAGTGGGAACCGAAAAGGTCACTGTTGTGAACCGCCAGATGGAGAAGCTGGACCGCGCCCCCGTGGCCCTGCTGACCGGTGACGGTGTTCGGGTGGGCTGGCGCATGCTGGGCCTGGACCCGGAGCAGATTGGCTTCCATGTAATCCGTGACGGCGTCCAACTCACCGATGAGCCGATCCGTAACAGCACCACGTTCCTTGATCCGGACGGAACCGCAGCTTCCCGGTACGTCGTCAAGACAGTGGGCAACGGCGGAGACCAGCTCACTGCCGAGTTCACTCCGCTGGCGCAGGATTACCTGGCTGTCAAGCTGGATAAGCCGGCTGACGATTACACCAAGGACGGCCAGCCCTACAGCTACTCCGCCGGCGACTCCAGCGTGGCAGACCTGGACGGCGACGGCACCTACGAGGTCCTCCAGATGTGGTCACCGTCCAACTCCAAGGACAACTCGCAGGCAGGTTACACCGGCACTGTTTATGTGGATGCCTACACGATGGACGGCACCAGGCTCTGGCGCATCAACATGGGCCCGAACATTCGCGCCGGCGCCCACTACACCCAGCTCCTCGCCTACGACTTCGACGGCGACGGCAAGGCTGAGATCGCCATGAAGACGGCGGACGGAACACGGGACGCGGCCGGCACCGTAGTTGGCAATGGCACTGCGGACTACCGCAATAGCAGCGGCTACGTGTTGACGGGGCCTGAGTTCCTTACCGTGTTCCACGGCGCCACCGGCACCATTATGGACACCGTGGCCTACGATCCGCCGCGAGGCGATGTGGGGGCCTGGGGCGACACTTACGGCAACCGCGTGGACCGGTTCCTTGGAGCCGTGGCCTACCTGGACGGTGAACACCCCTCCATGATGTTCAGCCGCGGCTATTACACCCGTGCTGTGCTGGCCACCTACGACCTGGTGGGCGGCAAGATCGTCAAGCGCTGGGTCTTCGATTCAGATGCTTCCGGTGCCCAGTACCGGGGCCAGGGCAACCACAACCTGTCTGTCGCGGATGTTGACGCCGACGGCAAGGATGAGTTCATCTTCGGCTCGATGACCATCGATGACAACGGCAAGCCGCTGTACAACACCGGGCTCGGCCACGGAGACGCCATCCACACCAGCGACCTCGATCCGTCCCGCCCAGGGCTGGAGACCTTCACCGCCCACGAGGACATGGGTGCCAGCGGCAACAAGGGTGCCACGTTCCGGGACTCGCGGACAGGTGAGGTGCTCTGGAGCATCCCGGCGACCAAGGACACCGGACGCGCGGCAGCCGGTGACATCGACCCCCGACGCGCAGGTGCCGAGGGCTGGGCCATTGGCGGGGACGCAGCCTGGAATTCACCAGTGGGCGAGCTCCGTTCGGCCAAGGGCGAGCTGATCGCCAACTACATCCCCGCAGCCAACTTCCTGGCCTGGTGGGACGGCGACCTGCTCCGCGAGATCGTGGACCACGACTGGGACGCTGCTGCGAATAAGGGGACGCCCAGCATCGCCAAGTGGAACTGGGAAACGGAGTCCAGTGACCGTCTGCTCACGGCCACCGGCGCCAAGACCAACAACAGCACTAAGGGCACACCCGCCATCCAGGCGGACCTCCTGGGTGACTGGCGGGAGGAACTGGCGTGGCCTTCGGCTGACAGCACCGAGTTGCGGATCTACACCACCAATGCAGGCACCGACGTCCGGCTGCGGACGCTGATGCATGATCCGGTGTACCGGCTCTCGGTTGCGCGCGAGAACATCGCGTACAACCAGCCGCCGCACCCCGGTTTCTTCATCGGTGAGGGCATGGAGCTTCCGGCCCAGCCGGACATCGTATACACCCGCGGCGGCTAAGCGGCGGCGGTCAACCTCAGGTGGCAACGCAGTGCCCCGTCCGCCCTTCGGCGGGCGGGGCACTGCCTTTGGCTCCTTTGTTGCCGGCCCAACCGATGGGTAACCGGCGGCGTCAGTATGATCGCACCATGACTGAGACCGGCACCTCCAACTCCGTGACCCTCCGCTTCCTGGCCGCCCCCATGGACGTGGGCCACAGCGGTTCCGTGGACGCCGGAACCGTTTTGGAGTGGGTGGATAAGGCCGCCTATGCTGCCGCCGTGGGCTGGGCAAAGTCCTACTGCGTCACCGCCTACGTGGGGAACATCCACTTCGCCGACCCCGTCAACAGCGGTGACATGGTGGAGGTGGAGGCCACCATCGTCTATACCGGCCGGTCCTCGATGCACATCCGGACCGTGGTGTCCTCGGGGGACCCGAAGGGCGGCACGGCCACCATGCGCAGCCAGTGCATGGTGATTTTCGTTGCCGTGGGCGAGGACGGGAAGCCTATCCCGGTGCAGCAGTTCGAACCTGTCACCACTGAGGAGATCGAGCAGCGTGACCATGCCCTGGCGCGCGTGAAGATCCGCGAGCAGATCGTGGAAGCTATGAACCGCCAGGAATATACGGATGCGGGTACGGCGGAGCGTGTCACCCTGCGGTTTATGGCCGCTCCCACGGATGTGAACTGGGGCGGAAAAGTCCACGGCGGCATCGTCATGAAGTGGATTGACGAAGCCGCCTACGTCTGCGCGACCCGCTACTGCGGAATGGATACCGTGGCGGTGTTCTCGGGCGGCGTCCGGTTTTACCGTCCGCTGCTGATCGGCCACGTGGTGGAGGTGGAGGCCCGCCTCGTGTACACGGGGACGAAGGGCATGCACATCGCCGTCCACGTCCGGTCCGGCGACCCCAAGAGCAGCGAACTGCACCTCACCACTTACTGCCTCACGGTGATGGTGGCGCGCGACGACGACGGCAACTCCGTGCCCGTCCCCGCCTGGGTTCCTGTCAGCGACGAGGACAAAAGGCTTCACGCCCACGCCCGCGAACTGCTGGAAATCCGGGGAACCGCACCGGGAAACCGGCTGCCGAACCACCTGTTGCCGCGGGGCTGAAGACCAGCGGCGGCAAGTCCCCACGGCTGACCGGGCCCGGCAGGGACAATCCTGGCCTAGAAGCCTCCGCCGCCGGTGTCGGCCGCCATGTTGGCGAAGCGGGAGTAATGGCCCTGGAAGGCCACCACGATGTCCTTGGTGGGGCCGTTACGGTGCTTGGCGATCAGGATGTCCGCTTCACCGGCACGCGGTGATTCTTTGTCGTAGACGTCCTCGCGGTGGAGCAGGATCACCATGTCGGCATCCTGCTCGATGGAGCCGGATTCACGGAGGTCCGAGACCATGGGGCGCTTGTCCGAGCGCTGCTCGGATCCACGGTTCAACTGGGACAGCGCGATAACAGGGACCTGGAGCTCCTTGGCCAGCAGCTTCAGCGCACGCGAGAACTCGGAGACTTCCTGCTGGCGCGACTCCACTTTCTTTCCTGAGCTCATCAGCTGCAGGTAGTCGAGGATGACGAGCTTGAGATCATGCTGCTGCTTCAGGCGGCGGCACTTGGCACGGATTTCCATCAGGGACATGTTGGGGCTGTCATCGATGAACAGCGGGGCGTCATTCATCCTGCCCATGGTGGTGGCGATCTTGGACCACTGCTCGTCCTTGATGGTTCCCTTGCGCAGGTCCTGCAGCCCGATGGTTGCCTCGGCGGAGAGCAGGCGCATGGCGATCTCGTTCCGGCCCATTTCGAGGGAGAACATCACGGTTGCCAGGTTGTTCTTGATGGCGGCGGAGCGGGCAAAATCGAGGGCGAAGGTGGACTTGCCCACGGCGGGCCGGGCAGCAATCACAATCATCTGGCCGGGATGTAGCCCGTGGGTGAGCTCGTCGAGTTCAAAAAAGCCGGTGGGCACCCCGGTCATGCCTTCACCGCGGTGGCCGGACGCCTCGATCTCGTCCACCGTGGACTCCATGACGTCCTTGAGCACCACGTAGTCCTCGGCGGTGCGCCGTTCGGCCACAGCGTAGACCTCCGCCTGGGCCTGGTTGACCAGGTCCTCCACCTCGCCGTCCGAGCCGTATCCCAGCTGGACGATCTTGGTTCCGGCATTGACCAGGCGCCGGAGGACAGCGCGTTCAGCAACGATTTCGGCGTAGTACCCCGCGTTGGCTGCGGTGGGAACAGTTTGAATCAGCTCGTGCAGGTAGGCAGGGCCGCCGATCCGGTTGATCTCGGCGCGCTTGGTGAGCTCATCGGAGACCGTGACGGCGTCAGCCGGTTCACCGCGGCCATAGAGATCGATGATGGCCTCGTAGATGGTTTCATGCGCCGGCCGGTAAAAGTCCTGACCGCGGAGGATCTCCACGACGTCGGCAATCGCGTCCTTGGACAACATCATTCCGCCGAGGACGGATTGTTCGGCGGGAATGTCCTGCGGAGGCTTCCGGCTCACATCCGATCCGCGGGTGGCTTCGATCGGGTCCAGATGCGCTACTGACAAAGCTGCCGTCCTCCACTGTGTACCGGGGACTGTGGTGCCCGGTGGCTAACCATCCTGCTAAAGGCGTTGCGCCGCAAAACTGCGCCCCGCCACCTGTCCAGGTTTACCGGCGGGGTCCGACAATCCTGCGCTGCCCGCGGGTGCCGCAGGCCTCTCGCCGGAGTTATCCCCACTGTCCACAGGTTTTCCACAATTGGCCGTCCCTGCGGGT
Organism: Pseudarthrobacter sp. NPDC058329; assembly: GCF_042879835.1. Classification (NCBI taxonomy): domain Bacteria; kingdom Bacillati; phylum Actinomycetota; class Actinomycetes; order Micrococcales; family Micrococcaceae; genus Pseudarthrobacter; species Pseudarthrobacter sp. NPDC058329. Next base: position 126,720 of record NZ_JBHVZR010000004.1, on the reverse strand, counting down.
TGCAGCAGTCCGCCCTGTACAGTCCTGCGCCCCATTTGGAAGCCGTCGGAGGCGCCGAAGAACAGGTACCCCGCTACGCTATCCGCCTTGGGTCCAGCCTCAAAGCCAGCTTGCCGCGAGGGCTGTGGATAACCTGTGCAGTACCCGGCATAGCTTGTGCACAGCCTGTGGGGAAAGCTGTGGACACTAAAAAACTTTGACCCTCGATACGGCTTTGACCTGCGCAAACGTTGGGCCGGGCATGTGGAGGAAATATTTCTTCTGGGGAATTTCATCCACAGCCTGCGACGCAGACCAGGGCGGAACGGGAAGCCCGGAGAGGCGCAAGCGGAGGTGACGGGCATTCCTGTGGTGGTCCTCATATTCCATTCCGCTGATTTGTCCCGGCGGCCGGCCCGCCACCATGCGCCATGCCGAATATTGCTGTGGATAACCAGGATCTGGCATAAGCTCTATGCATGGGCGAACTGCTGCTGGTTTTGTTGCCTGCGATCGTTTTAGTGGCGCTCATCTGGGGTCTTTTCACCGCCCTGAGCCCGCGCGATTCGGGCGTGTCTGACGCCGAAAAATACCAGCGCGACCTCGCGGAGCGTTCGGCGCAGCACTACGCAGCACAGGTCCAGGCTGCCACGGCAGCGCGCGCCCGCCTGGAGCGAAGTACGATGCCCAGCCAAAACGCTGCCCAGGCTAAGCAATCAGATCTGGCGGCAGCCAGGAAGCACATAGAACGGCAATAGATCATGGAATCGCTTGTGGCACCTGTCCTTATCCTCCTTGCCGTGATCGCGGGAGTAACACTGGCTGCCCGCGCCGTCAGCAGGCGGAAGGCCGCCCGCACTGCCGGGCCGGCGGAGCCGACCGTCACCCCCGCCGAACTGGCGAGGGCAGCCGCCGCCAGACTTTCCGAGGAAGAACACCGCAGGCTCTATGCCCTGATTGCCCAGGGCCAGGCGATGGCTGCCATCAAGCTGTACTACGAGAGCACGGGGGAGGGCCTGCGGGCGTCACGGGACGCCGTTGGGGCACTGGCAGCCCATCCCCAGCCCTACCGGGGCGCGGAGGCCCGTCATGCAGCCGTGGACGATGACGAGGACGAAGAACCGCAGCGTTTCCCGTACCGCTACCGCGCAATTGCCAGCAAGGGCGAGGTGACGCGTGAGGTCAGCAGCAACATGCTCAACGACGAAATCTACGGCAGAATCCGCACGCTGGCCCGCAGCGGGGATACCGAAGCTGCGGCCACCGCCTTGTCGAGGCACTCGGACATCACCCTGAACCAGGCCAGGGAATTCATCGAACTGCTGGATGACTGACCTTCGGGCGCCATCCCTTCAGGGGCACGGTGCCCCTGCTGGGCGCCTGGCCTAGAAGTCGAACAGGTCTCCCAGCCAGCCTTCCTTCTTCTTGTGGCGCCGCCGGTCATTGTCCCGGTCGTAGCCCTGCTTGCCGTACCGGCGCTCGTCGTAGCCACGCTGGTCCCGGCGCGGTTCGAAGTTGGGGTAGAGCGGCGGGGGCGCCATCCCGGGAGCCGGGGTTGAAGGACGCGCCGGGGCGGGACCGGACATGTCAGCCGCACGGTCCAGGATCTTGTCCAGCTCCCCGCGGTCGAGCCACACTCCCCGGCATTGGGGGCAGTAATCGATCTCCACCCCGCTGCGTTCGGTCATCATCAGTTCCACGGAATCCACAGGACATTTCATGCCCACACAACGTCCGGTACTGCCCGAAAGTTCGACGCTGCAGGTTCAGCGCTTTCCGGAGATGCCCGCCAGCAGCTGTTCGAAGGGCAATGACTCCATCGGGGCCGGCCCGCGCCCCGGCTGCGGCCCTTCCAGCAGGCGCGTAAACTCGCCGGATGCCCGGTCGATGCGCTCCGCAAGGCCGGAGCCGCCGTCGTCCGTGGTTCCCCAGTCCTGGGGGCCGGCGAAGACTCCGGTGGCGGCCATCCGGGTGCGAAGGTAGCTGAACAGCGGCCGCATGGCGTAGTCCAGGACCATCTGGTGGCGGTCGGTGCCGCCGGTGGCGCCGAGCAGGACCGCTTTACCGTCCAGTGACTTGGGGTCGAGGACGTCGATGAAGGACTTGAAGAGGCCACTGTAGGACGCGCTGAAGACAGGCGTTACAGCGATGATTCCGTCCGAGGCTTCGACTCCTGCAATAACCTCGGCCAGGCGGGGAGCTGCATAGCCGGTCACAAAGTTGTTGGCGATGTCCACGGCCAGGTCGCGGAGTTCGATGACGTCCACGTGCACGCTGAAGCCTGCGGCGTTCAGTTCCCGCTCGGCCGAGGCGGCCAGCTGGTCAGCCAGCAGGCGGCTCGAGGACGGTACGCCGAGTCCGGCGGAAAGGACGGTGATGCGGCGGGTCTCCATGGCATTCTCCTGTTGTTCAATCAATTCATCGTACATGCATATGCATCTACCTTCTGAACCGGAGAGCCTCCCGGAGTATTCCCGTCCCCCTGCTTAGAGCAGCACTGACCCCCTGATGCAGGTGGTGGAATGTCCGCCCACCCAAATATCGCCGTCGTCCGCCGCGACGTGAATGCGTCCGGCCCGGCCCAGGACGGTCCCCTGGGCGGCTACATACTCGTGTGGAGCCTTGTTGTTGTTGATCAGCCACTGCGCCACGCCGGCGTTGAAGCTGCCGGTGACCGGGTCCTCCATGATGGCGTCACCGGGAAGGAAAGTGCGCACCTCGAAATCCGCCCCGGCTCCCGCTTTGTGGGCTCCCACAACTCCCACCTTCAGGTCGCCCATAGCAGCGAAGTCGGGCCGGATCGCCAGGACCTGCTCCGCCGATCCGAGCAGTACACCGATCCATTCAGGACCGTTGACCAGCCACGAAGCATCAAGGACGTCAGATTCGGGAACGCGCAGCCCGGCGGCAAGTCTGCTCCGAAGGTCTCCTCCCACCGGACCGAAGCGGGTGAGCGGCGGGGCCGCGAAGGCCAGCCGTCCGGCGTCGTGCTTCACCCGGACCAAACCGGCACCGCACTCCTGCACCACAAAGCCCCCGGATTTGGGCACACCTCCGGATTCCAGCCAGGTATGGGCCGAACCCAGCGTGGGATGGCCGGCGAACGGAAACTCCTCGCTGCCCGTAAAAATCCGCACGCGGTAGTCAGCGCGGGGGTCGGTCGGGGGCAGCAGGAAGGTCGTTTCGGACAGGTTGGTCCAGTTGGCGAACTGTTGCATTTGCTCTGCCGTCAGCCCCTCAGCATCGACCACCACGGCGAGCGGGTTGCCGCGGTATGGCTCGCCGGAGAAGACGTCAACCTGATGGAAGGGACGGCTGCGCGCGGAAGGTGAACTCACCGCTGCAGGCTATCACCGGAGCTGGCAGGTAACCTGCTGGTCTGCAAAACTACGTCCATGGCAGAGAACAAAACCCAGCCCACCAACGTGCCCGTTGAGGAGTTCCTGGCGGCGGTGGAGCACCCCGGACGGCGCGCCGACGGGTTCGAACTGCTCGAACTGATGCGCGGCATCACCCACCAGGAGGCGGTGATGTGGGGGCCGGCGATTGTTGGCTTCGGCAGTTACCACTACCGGTACGCCAGTGGACGGGAGGGGGACGCGGCCGCCGTCGGCTTTTCACCCCGGAAGACCAATCTGGCACTCTATGGCCTGACCTACGGCCCGGACGCTGACAGGCTGCTCCCCGAGTTGGGCAAGCACAAGACGGGAGTCGCGTGCCTCTACATCAACAGGCTCCAGGACGTGGACCGCGAGGTGCTCGCCGAGATGATCCGGACCGGCTACCGCCATGTCATGGCGGAGTTGCACAGCCTCTAAGCCGGATTTATCCGCGCAGACAAAAGACCCCCGCCGCCGGAGTCCGGCGGCGGGGGTCTTTGTGCAGTTCAGGTGCGGGCAGCCGTAAAGACTACTTGCCTGCCACTACGTCGAGCTCGATCACAGCAGCAACGTCGTCGTGAAGACGGACGTTTGCCTGGTAGGAACCAACCGACTTGATGTGTGCCGGCAGTTCAACCTTGCGCTTGTCGATGCGGCCAAGGCCAGCGGCCTCAACAGCGTCAGCGACGTCGCCCTGCTTGACGGTGCCGAACAGGCGTCCGGTCTCGCCAGCCTTGACAACGAGCTTGACCGGCTTGGCGGAGAGTGCAGCGGCCTGCTTCTGAGCGTCTTCCAGGGAAGCGTGCTCGCGGGCGGCGCGGGCAGCCTTGATGGACTGAACCTGCTTTTCGCCACCCTTCGACCAGGTCAGGGCGAAGTTGCGGGGGAGCAGGTAGTTACGTGCGTAACCGTCCTTGACCTCTACAACATCGCCAGCAGCACCGAGACCGGTTACTTCGTGGGTCAGAATGAGCTTTGCCATGTTAGTTAATCCCTTCCTTAGCCGCGGCCAGCGCCGGAGTAAGGCAGCAGGGCAACTTCGCGGGCGTTCTTGATTGCCTGTGCGATCTTGCGCTGTTCCTGCACCGTGACGCCAGTGACGCGACGGGCGCGGATCTTTCCGCGGTCGGAGATGAACTTGCGCAGCAATGCTACGTCCTTGTAGTCGATGACAGTGATGTCAGCGGCCTTCAAGGGGTTGGACTTTGGTTTGGGCTTACGGAGTTCAGCCTTAGCCATCGTGGAGCTCCTATTCTAGGGAGCCCGTGGATATTGATCCACGGGATGGTGGTGGTCCGGCGGCGGCAGTCACCCTGGTGCTTTGCGGCACGTTCGGTGGTCCCGGCGCCGGGCCTTAATGAGTTGTTAGAAGGGAGGTTCGGAATCGGGGCCGTTGCCCCAGCCGCCTGCATTGGAGACGCCGGGCGTTGCCCAAGGGTCGTCCTGCGCAGCCTGCTGGTTGCCGCCGCCCCAGCCTCCACCGGAGTTGCCGGAGTTGCCGCCCTGGTTTCCACCAGAGTTGCCTCCTCCGAAGCCACCGCCGCTGTTGCCGCCGCCGAAGCCGCCCTGTCCACCCTGACCGCCGGAGCGCTGGGTGCGGTTGACCTTGGCATTGGCGTAGCGCAGGCTCGGGCCGATTTCGTCGACCTCGAGCTCAATGACGGTGCGCTTTTCGCCTTCTTTGGTTTCGTAGGAACGGCTCTTCAGGCGCCCGGTAACAATCACGCGCATGCCCTTGGTAAGGGATTCGGCGACGTTCTCGGCCGCTTCACGCCACACAGCGGCGCGGAGGAACAGGGTTTCCCCGTCCTTCCACTCGTTGGACTGGCGATCAAAGGTGCGGGGGGTGGAAGCGATGGTGAAGTTCGCTACTGCCGAACCGGACGGTGTGAACCGCAATTCCGGGTCATTGGTGAGATTACCGATGACCGTAATGGTGGTCTCGCCTGCCATCTACTGCCTCCTTGTTCGATCCTGGGTGAAGAGTGCGTTTCCTGCGGGGTAAAGAATGAAGATTGGGCTGAAATTACTCAGCAACAACCTTCTGCTCTTCGGGGCGGGTGATCTTGGTGCGCATGATGGTCTCGTTAAGAGACAGCTGGCGGTCAAGTTCCTTGGCGGTGTCCGGCTTGGCGGTGAAGTTCACCACGGCGTAGATACCTTCGGACTTCTTCTTGATGTCGTAAGCCAGCCGGCGACGGCCCCAGATGTCAACCTTTTCGATGGTTCCACCATCGTTGGTGATGACGTTCAGGAACTTCTGAAGCGACGGCTCAACGGTACGCTCTTCGACCTCGGGGTCGATGATTACCATCAATTCGTAAGGACGCATATGTGAACCCACCTCCTTTGGGCTAAGCGGTTACGGCATTTCCGTAACAGGAGGTTCATTTGCGATGCCATGCAATGCCCCGCCGCCGGAACGGAGGCAGGACGCAGCACAGACTTCAATATCTTAGTGCATTTGGACCGGATAGGCGATTCGCGCTTGACTCAAGGCTATCGGCCATGGTTGCCCGCACGGCAGCACAAATGCGGCTATGTGGAAAACCCTCCCGGGACTTACGACGCCGGGCCGGTACCTACGGGGACATCCTGGCTTGCTGCATCGCCCTCTGCCGCCGCTTCCGGGCCACTGTTGCGGTAACGCCATACGCCGAGCCCCACCACCAGGGCCGCCAGGCCCAACGAAAGGAACAGGGACTCGCGGGTGAACTCCAGGATCACCATGCCGATCAGCAGGGCCACGATGCTGGCGATTGCCACCCACGTCAGGTAGGGGAAGAGCCACATTTTCAGTGCGAGGTCCTTGGCCGCGGCGCCCATGCGCTTGCGCAGGACCAGCTGGGAGGAGGCAATGACCAGCCACACGAACAGGGCGATGGCGCCGGAGGTGTTGACCAGGAACAGGAAGACGGTGTCCGGTGCGATGTAGTTCAGGCCCACGGTGACGAACCCCACCACGGTGGAGGCCAGTACTGCCGCTGCAGGCACTCCACGCCTGGAGATCTTTGTCCAGGACGCAGGGGCGTCGCCACGGCGTGAAAGGGAAAAGAGCATGCGGCTGGCGGTGTAGAGGCCGGAGTTCAGGCAGGACAGCACGGACGTGAGGACCACGATGTCCATGATGGTGCCCGCGCCGGGAATCCCGAAGAGTTCGATCACTGCCACGTAGGGGCTCTTGGCAACACTTGCATCGTTCCACGGCAGCAGGGTGACAACGATGGCGATGGAACCGATGTAGAACACCAGGATGCGCCACACGGTGGACTTGACGGCCTTCTTGACGGCGTCCACCGGGTTCTCGGATTCACCGGCCGCGATCGTGGCGATTTCGGCGCCGAAGAAGGAGAAGACCACCACCAGGATGCCTGCCAGCACCGCCCCCGGCCCGTTGGGCAGGAAGCCGCCGTTTTCCACCAGGTTGCTCAGCCCGGGCGCGGGTACGCCGGGCACAAGCCCCAGGATGGCGGCCACGCCGAAGAGCAGGAACAGCACGATCGCGGCGACCTTGATGGAGGCGAACCAGAATTCGAACTCCCCGTAGGACTTCACGGAGCCCAGGTTGGTGAGGGTGAGCAGGACCATCAGGATCAGTGCCCAGACCCATTGGTCGATACCGGGGACCCAGCGGTGCATGATGGCTGCGCCGGCGGTTGCCTCGATGCCGAGCACGATGATCCAGAACCAGGCGTAGAGCCAGCCGATACTGAACCCGGCCCACCGGCCGAGCGCCTTGTCGGCGTACGTGGAGAAGGAGCCCGTCTCGGGGTTGGCTGCGGCCATTTCGCCGAGCATGCGCATCACAAGGATCACCACGACGCCGGCAGCCATGTAAGCCAGCAGGATTCCGGGCCCGGCCTGCTGAATGGCCGCCCCGGAACCGACAAACAGGCCGGCGCCGATGACGCCGGCTATCGCGATCATTGACAGGTGCCGCGGCTTGAGCGACTTGGCTAATTGCTGGTCAGCGGGCATGTTGCGCCGTCCTTAGTTCTCTGGGAATGGATGGCATCAGGCAGGCGCGGACGGGGCCGGGCGCGGTGGATGCAGCATCCAGTGGGGTGGGTCACAGGTTTCTCCCACCCTAATCCGGTGGAGAGCGATGGGACTTGTGCAGAAGCACAAAAACGGCCACAGCAGACCGGGCGGGCTACCCGTTCGAAGGCACCGGGTGCTGCCCCCGAGGCCAGGAAGGACTACACGGCCGTCCGGAAGAACAACTCCGTCACCGCAGCCAGGCGCCGCGGGTCCTCCACCCCGCACAGTTCCCGGGCAGAGTGCATGGAAAGCAGCGGAACACCCACGTCCACTGTCCGGATTCCAAGGCGGGTAGCGGTGAGCGGGCCGATCGTGGACCCGCAGGGGATCGCGTTGTTGGACACAAACTCCTGGTACGGCACACGCGCTTCGCCGCACAGCCGGGCCCAGAAAGCCGCACCGGCCGCATCCGTGGCATACCGCTGGTTGGCGTTGATCTTCAGGAGCGGGCCGCCGTTGAGCACCGGGTGGTTGGCGGGGTCGTGCCGCTCGGCGTAATTCGGGTGGACGGCGTGGCCGGCGTCGGCAGAGACACAGAACGACGCCGACAGCGCCTGCCGCCGCTGGCTCACCGTGGCGCCAAGGCCGTCAGAGATGCGCACCAGAACATCCTCAAGGATTGGTCCGCAGGCTCCCGAGCGGGAGTTGGAGCCGATCTCCTCGTGGTCAAAAGCAGCCAGCACGGCAATCGGTGCCGCCCCTGCGCCAGCGGACCCGGCCACGGACGAAGCATGCCCCATCAGCGCCGTGAGCCCCGCATGCGTGGCGGAAAGGTTATCCAACCGCCCGGACGCGAAGAACTCCCCGTTCCCTCCGAAAACTGCAGGGGCCTGCGTGTCTGCAATAACGACGTCGTACCCGCCAATCCGGGCAGGATCCACGGACGCTCCGGGAACGTGCGAAGCCAGCACCGCAAGCAGGTCAAAATCACCAGGGTTCCCGAGCCCCCACACAGGGTTCATGTGGCGCTGCTTATCCAGCGTCAGCCCGTCGTTGACCGCACGGTCCAAATGGATGGCCAGCTGCGGGAAGCGGAGCAGCGGCCCGGTGGCCGTCAGGTGCTCGGTTCCGTCCAGCATCACCAGCCGCCCGGCGAGCTGCAGTTCCCGGTCCAGCCAGGAGTTCAGCAGCGGCCCGCCGTACACCTCCACCCCCGCCTGCAGCCAGCCGTGCGCGCCGATGGTGGGTTTGGGCTTGAGCTTGAAGGACGGCGAATCCGTGTGCGCGCCCAGGATGTTGAACCCGGTGGCGGGCCCGGCACCGTCGGGAACCACCCAGGCAATAAGCGCGCCGTCGCGGATGATGAAGAACGAACCGGCCCCGCCCTCCCAGGGCTCCAGCTCCTCCAGGCGGACAAATCCCGCCTCCACCAGCCGGCGCCCGGCTTCGTGCACAGCGTGGAAGCTCGACGGCGATGCGCTGACGTATGCGCCAAGGTCCTGGATGTGCTCTGCAGCGGAGGATGAGGAAGGCATGCTCCCGAGTCTAGATGGTGACGTTCAGCCCGGCCGCGTAGCCCGCCGCGGCGGATCCTGTCATGGTGGCAAGCTGGTAGATGCCGCCGTCATTCCTGAACACACTGTCCGACTGCAGGGTGGTGCGGCCCATGTTGCCCCGGCTCGCTTCATAGCCAGCGGACGCGTAAACGTCGTCGCAGGACGCCTTGGTCAGTGCGATCTGCGACACGGCCAGCACCTGGCCTGCCGCCGTCGCGTTGCTCATGGATTCGAACACCTCGAAGTGGATGTGCGGCCAGCGCCCCGGGTAGGCGCCCGGAAAAATGGACGTGAACGTCGCCTGGCCGTTCGCATCAGCCTCCTGCACGCCGCGGAGGTAGTTTTCGCTGGCCAGCTCCGAGTCGTACAGCGAGTACCTGCCTTCCCGGTCGCAGTGCCACGCGTACACAGCGGCGCCGGCCAGTGGGACGCACCCGTTCGCATTGTCCAGCAGTGTCAGGGTGAAGGTCAGCGGCACACCTTCGGCCCTGGCGGTCCCGGTGCCGAAGCTGGACGCGATGTCCCGCCGCACCACTCCCGAGGCTTCCAGCAGGTTTGGTCCGTTCGAACCGTCGGCCGGAAATGGCCCGGCCGTTTCCTGCGGAATCTCCACGCCGCACTCCGTGATCGCCCGGGTCAGGGTTGGCGAGGGCGATGCGACCCCACCGGAACCGGTCGCCGCCGGAGTACCGGTTCCGGGCACGGTTGCCGGGGCGGCGGCCGACGTCGGGGGGCTGGCGTTGGGGGGCGCGCCAGCGGTGCACGCGGCCAGGGCGGCAGCAGCGCCGCCCGCACCGAAAATCATGCCCAGCGACCGGCGGCTCACCATTGTGGACAGGTCGAATTCGAGGCCGCGGTCGTGATTTGGGTGGGGGACGTGGTTGGTCATGGGACTATCCAACCCGTCCGCCCACCGCCTGCATAGTGGTTTCTTGCCCGGAGAGCGGGTCAGTAGTCCGGGTTGCTGGGTACCACCAGGCCGGTCTCGTAGGCGTAGACCACAGCCTGGACACGGTCCCGGAGATGGAGTTTGGTGAGGATGCGCCGGACGTGCGTCTTTACTGTGGCCTCGGACAGGAAGTACCGGTGGGCGATCTCCGCATTGGACAGGCCCTCGGCCATTGCCTGCAGCATTTCCGTTTCCCGGGGTGTCAGGTCGGCCAGCAGTGGATCGGGCGGCGGGGCGGCGGGGGCTGGCTTGGCGGCACCGCGGACATAGGTTTCGAGCAGCCGCTGGGTGATCCTGGGTGCCACGACGGCGTCGCCGCTGGCCACCACACGTACGGCGCTGATCAGTTCCGACGGCGCCGCGTCCTTGAGGAGGAACGCGGACGCGCCTGCCTGGAGACCGGCGAACGCATACTCATCCACGTCGAAGGTGGTCAGGATGATGATCCGGGAACATGCTCCGGATTCCGTAATGGCGCGCGTCGCCTCAATGCCGTCCAGCACGGGCATCCGCACGTCCATCAGCACCACATCAGGGTTCAGTTCACGGACTTGGCGGACAGCCTCGGCGCCGTTTGAGGCTTCCCCCACGATCTGCAGGTCATCCTCGCCCTCGAGGATGAGGCGGAAGCCCATGCGGAGCAGCGGCTGGTCGTCCACCAGCAGGACGGTAATGCCGGAATTGTTGGTCATGCCTTGCCTTGGAGTTCGTAGGGACGGAGGGGCTCGGACTCGTCATCGCCCGGCCAGGTAAGGACGGCGTGCACCCGCCAGCCCCGTCCGCTTCGGCCGGCTTCGACGGTTCCGGCGTAGATCCGGGCGCGCTCAGCCATTCCGTTGATGCCTTGGCCGGTGCCGTACGAACCGTGGCCCGAGGCAGCCGCGCCGTTGTCAGGGGCGGGAACCCCCGGAACCCCCGCACCGTCGTCGAGCACGTCGATGGTGACTGTAGAACCGGACCGGACAATCGAAACGTCCACCCGTCCCAGAGAACGCCCGTAGCGGAGCACGTTGGTCAGTGATTCCTGGACAATCCGGTAGACGGTGAGCTGGAACGCGGCGTCGTCGGGCAGCGCCGGGCCGGTATGGGAGTAGTGCAGGGGCAGGCCTGCCGTGCGGAATCCCTCCAGCAGCTTGGACAGGCTGTCCCCGGAAGCGAGCGGGAGCGGCGCCGCACCGGCTCCCGCATCATCGCGGAGGACGCCCAGGACCCGCCGCATGTCGGCGAGGGCCGTCCGGCCCGTCCGGGACAATTCGCCGAGGACCTCGCCGGCGCGTTCCGGACTTTTCCGGACCACGACGGCGGCGCCGTCCGACAGGCTGATCATCACCGTCAGCGAGTGGGCCACGACGTCGTGCATCTCTCTGGCGATCCGGTTCCGTTCGTTCACGGAGGCAAGCCGGGCCGTCCGCGCCGCCCAGGCGGCCACTTCCTGTTCATGTTCGCGCCGCTGCCGGACGGAGATGCCGATGCCTGTGGCGATGACGTTCGAGAGGGTGATGGTGGCACCGGTGGCGATGCTGGTCAGGAGGTGGAAGTCGCCGGGGTTGACTCCGGGGTCGTGGACGAAGGAGTTCTCCATAGGCCCGACGGCGGCCAGGAGGTACAGGAGGGCCAGCGGCGCCGTGGCCACCGCCATGGTGATGAGCGCAAAGCGTCGCGTGTGGGCCACCGCCACTGCGTACAGCGAGAACCAGAGGCCGGCCGACGCATTGGAGCCCCACGGATGCAGCAGGGTCACCGCCACCTCCGCTACTGCCACAAAGGCAACAAGGCCCACCGGGTAGAAACGGCGAAGGAACAGTGACGCGGCCACCGCCACCAGCAAGGTAATGGCCAGCCAGTTGCCGGACAGGGCGGCGTCCGCCACCGTGGGTGCAACCAGCACGCAGTAGCAGAGGGCCACCACGGCGTCCATAACGCGGGGGTGCCGGTGCAGGTAGCGGCGGACGAGTCCCCTGCGCCTGGCCGTGAGTTCGGCAAAGGACGCGTCGGCCTGTCCGGCCGGCGCGTCCCTTTCCACCGCAGGTTCTGTCATGGTCCTGGTTCTTGGTCCTGCCCGGGTCAGACGTCGCGTTTCTTCAACACGATCATCGCCGGAATCAGGAACAGCAGCACGTAGCCCAGGAAAATCAGGCCGCCGTGCCAGGGATCAATCACGCCGTCGGTATGTCCGATCGACAGGAACCGTCCGCCGGCTTCGCTGGGGATGTACTGCGGGACGTACTTCCAGAACTCGCCAGGGATAAGGGTCATAAAGCCGGCGGCGATGGACAGCACAAAGAACATTGCCACCAGGACGGTGATGCCGCCGGCGGAGTTCCGCAGCAGGGTTCCCAGGGAGAGTCCGATCAGGGCAACGCCTGCCACGTAAAGGCCGCCGGTGAAGATGCTGTACAGCACGCCGTCGGTGGACCAGTCGAGGTCAAAGCCCATGCCCTGGAATACCGGCATGGCGATCAGGAAGGTGGCTACTCCGGCGATGGTGGTGATCACGTAGGAGATGACCGCAAGGATGACCGCTTTGGCCACAAAGGCCGGCGTGCGCCGGGGGACGGCGTTCATGGTGGAACGGATCATTCCGGTGGCGTATTCGGAGGACATAAAGAGGACCGCCAGTGATCCGAGGATCAGGATACCGATCTGCAGGCCTGCGTTGGGCAGGTTGTAAAGGTCGAAGCCGGAACCCGGAGGAAATGATGCCTCCAGCATTTCGGGGGTCATCGTTTGGCCCTGGTCCCTGGCGCTGCGCACCATCTCATCCAGGTAGGTGTAGCGGATCAGTACCGCCAGCGCGCCGATTCCGATGATGGCAACCAGCGTCAGCAGCAGCAGGATGCGGGTGGACATCAGCGACCAAAGCTTGATCCATTCGGACCGGAGGACGCCGCCGAAGGTCACGCCTTTTGAGCCGGCGGAGGAACGGGTGGGCGCGGTACGGGTTTCAGTCATGGTGCTCATCGTCCTTACTTTCCTGCCGCTGCCGGTGCGGACAGTGCGGGTCCGCCGGTCAGGTGCGAGTGGTATTCCACTTCGTCCTTCGTAAGGTCGAAGTACGCGTCTTCAAGGGAGGACAGTTGCGGAGTGAGCTCATAGAGCAGGACGCCATTGTCCAGGGCAACCTGGGCTATCCGGCGGGAGTCCATCCCTGTCACTTCAAGGGTTTCGGGCTCGGCCTGGTCCACGGTGACGCCGTCGCCGGCCAGAAGCGCAGACAGTTGCAGGGCTGCGCTGGTGCGGACAAGGGTCCTGGCCTGCCGGGTTCCGGCAATGATCTCCTTGACCGGGGCATCGGCGATGATCCGGCCGCGGCCAATGACGATCAAGTGGTCGGCGGTCTGCGCCATTTCGCTCATCAGGTGCGAGGAAAGGAAAATTGTTTTGCCCTGGTTCGCCAGGTACCGGACCAGGTTGCGGACCCACAGGACGCCCTCCGGGTCCAGGCCGTTGACGGGTTCGTCCAGGATGAGCGTCTGCGGATCGCCGAGCAGAGCCGCAGCGATACCCAGCCGCTGGCCCATACCCAGCGAGAAACCGCCGGCCTTCTTGCGGGCCACCGCTTCCAGGCCGGTCATCTCGATGACTTCCCGGACCCTGGTCTTCGGAATGCCGTATGTGGCGGCCATGGCCAGCAGGTGGTTGTAGGCACTGCGGCTGGTGTGTACGGCCTTGGCGTCCAGCAGCGCGCCCACCTCGTGCAGCGGTGCCTTGTGCTCGGCGTACGGCCGGCCGTTCACGGTGACGGAGCCCGACGTCGGCCGGTCCAGCCCCATGACCATGCGCATCGTGGTGGACTTGCCGGCGCCGTTCGGACCCAGGAAGCCCGTGACCTGCCCTGCTTTGACGGTGAAGCTGACCCCTGCCACGGCGGTTTTTCCGCCGTAGACCTTGGTCAGGCCTGTTGCCTCAATCATTGATTGTTCCTTCGGACGGCAGCGCGAGGCTGCGGCAGATGTTCAGGGACGCTTGTGTACCCACCACGCTACCGATGCCCGGCCCTCTTTTCGCCGGTCTCAGGGATGATTCAGGGGTAAACCGGGGTAGTCCCCCTGGATGATCCCCGCCCCCCGGATTCCCCACCGCAGCGAATCTCCGTCACGGGCGGGGGGAGTAATAGGCGAGGGCACGCGGCAGCACCCTGTACGTCACGCTGCGGACCCCGGCCAGGGCCTCGCCGTCCACGGCCAGCGCCATCGGCGACCCGCCGGCCTCGATGCGCACCTCCTTTGCCTCCGACAGGTGGGTGATGCGCGAGGTGGCCACGGTTCCCGTCAGCACCGACCCCAGCAGCCGCAGCCGGGCGAAGGACTCGTCTGCCGTGATCATGCGGACGTCCAGGACGCCGTCGTCCATCACCGGCCGCAGCAGCGGCGCATGGTCGCGGGGGTAATAGCGGCCCCGGCCCACGTAGGCGATCCATACCTTGTGCAGCTTGCCGTCCACCGTGAGGGTCGTGGGCGTGCCCGCGGCGAACGTCCGGAACATGGCCACCACTCCGGCAAGCGGTTTTCCCAATGCCGGCTGCAGTTGCCCGCGCCGCCGCACAAAATCGGGATACAGGCCCACGCTGGAGGTGTTGAGCATGACCAGGTCCGCAGTCTCGGGCTTGCCCGCCAGGCCGCGTTCCACCGTAACGGTTCCGACGTCGGCGTAGGCCGCCTCACCTTTCGACGCCGCCGCCAAGGCTTCCTTGAGGCTCCCCGTTCCGGCATCGCGGGCGAAATGGTTGAGGGTTCCGCCGGGCAGGACCAGCAACGGAAGGGAACGTTCGACGGCGGCTGCGGCCGCCGCTCCCACCGTCCCGTCGCCGCCCCACACCCCGAGGGCACGGGTACCCGGGCGGTCCGCCGTGTCGCGGATAGCGGCCAGGAGGTCGTCGACCGGCTGCACGGTCCTTATATACGCATCGGGGAATACCTGCTGAAGTGCGGTTGCGGTCTCTTCAGTAAAGGAACCGCCCAGAGTGTTCACCACGATCGCCAGCCCTTCGCCTCCGGGCACCCCGGGCGCCGTGGTCCAGGTCCTGGCCGTCTGCTGAATGGGCGGACGGACGGGCCACCACCGCCGGGTCACGAGGGCGGCGCCGGCACCAAGAGCCGAACCAAAGAGCACATCCGAGGGCCAGTGCGCTCCTGTGTGCACCCGGGAGTACGCCACGCCGAGGGCTGCCGGAGCGAGCGCCGCTCCGAGGGAAGGCATCACCAACCCGGTCCCTACCGCAAACGCTACTGCCGAAGCGGAGTGCCCCGAGGGCATGGACGAACTCCGGGGCTGCGGGTGCACAAACCGGAACACGGGCAGGTGTTCAGGCAACGGGCGGGCACGGGGCAACAGGGTCTTGAAGACTCCGTTGGTAACTGCGGAGGCCACCGCCTGCGCGATCAGCCCGTGGAGCGCCGCGCGGCGCGGCCTGCCCGGGATGGTGGTGAGGACGGCTGCCACGCCCATCCAGAGTTTCCCGTGGTTTGCAGAGGCCGAGAGCCGGCGGAAGAAGTCGTCGTGGTTTCCGCCGGGCAGCTTCGATACATGCCGTACAAGGTATCTGTCAGTCCGGCTGATCCATCGATGGCCCTTGCGCCATTTCCTCTGCATGCCCTCACCCTACCGCCGCCGCTGCATGCGACGGGCTGCCCTGGAATCTTGACGGCCAGCCCATTTTTCGGCGATGCCGCTACTTGACCTTCAGCGGCTTGGCGGCGCCGGCAAGGAGGAGGGCGAGGAGGATGGGCGCAAGGATGGCCAGCAGCGCGAGGTGGATTCCCGTCAGGTCACCCAGGTAGCCCAGCAATGGCGGACCGGCAAGGAAGGAGATGTAGCCGAGGGTGGACACCACGGAGACCCTTGCTGCGGCGTGCCGGGGGTCGTCGGCGGCAGCGGACATCCCCATAGGAAAAGCCAGGGCTGCGCCCACGCCCCAGAGGGCGGCGCCCACGGCAGCGAGCCATACGTTGCCGGCCAGCACGAAGAGGCAAAGTCCGGCTGCGGCTGCGGCCATGCTGGCGCGGAGGACGGCCACGCGGCCGTACTTGTCGATGACGCGGCCGCCGAGGAACCGCATGGCGGTCATGGCCAGGACAAAGAGGGCGAACATCAGCGCGCCGGTGGATTCGGAGGTGCCCAGGCCGTCAACGGACGCCTTGGCAATCCAGTCGTTGCCCGCACCCTCGGTCAGGGTGGCACCCAGCACCACCACGCCGATGAGAAGGGTCCTGCCGTCCCGCCAAGCCGACGGGCCCTTGGCGGCTTTCGGCTCTCCCTCAGCCGGGGTGGGGGCCGTGATGTGCGGCAGGAAGTAGCGCGGAACGGTCATGGTCACCAGCAGCACGATGCCCGCGATGACCAGCAGGTGCACCGGAAGTCCGACGCCGAGGTTCGACAGTCCTGCGCCGATGAGGGCACCCACGAAGGCACCGCCGCTGAAGGCAGCGTGGAATTGGGGCATGATGGTGCGGCGAAGCTTGTGTTCGACGTCGGCACCTTCAATGTTCTGGGAGACATCCCAGAGGCCGATGGCGATGCCAAAGAAGAACAGGGCGACTGCCGTGCCCGGAATGGAGGCCGCGGCCAGGGAGAGCGCTATGCCCACACCTGCCGCCGACGCCAGCAGCCCGCCGAAGCGCACCGTGTTGGCCGTGCCGATCCTGCCCACCACCCACCCTGCGGTAGGCAGGGCGAGCAAAGAGCCGACGGCGGTGCAGAGCAGCAAGGTGCCCATCTGTCCGGACGTAATCTGCAGGGTCTCGGTCACCGCAGGAATCCGCGCTGCCCAGCTGGCGAACACCAGGCCGTTGATGCCGAACACAACAAAGGTGGCGGCAGCTGCCGCTTTCAGGCCGGCATGCTGTGCCGTTCCGGTATTCATGCTCATACGTTCACTACTTCCACAGAGTTGTCATCAAGTCGTCGCCGTTCGTTCGGGGCTGGCTTACCCGGTGACGGACGCTCTCTCACATCCTGCGGGAAAACCCGCCACGCTCTCTCACCGGGTGCGTGAGCGTTGGCGAAAAGCGTGCAGGAACTGAGAGACCGTTTGGTCTAGCGCACGCGCTCCACGCGCTTTTCGTCCCACACCGGCCCGGCGGACTCGTACACTTTGCCGTCGGACCCGAACACCAGGAAGCGGTCGAAGGTCCGCGCGAACCAGCGGTCGTGCGTCACGGCCAGGACGGTGCCCTCGAAGTGGTCGATGGCCCGTTCAAGCGCCTCGGCCGAGTGCAGGTCCAGGTTGTCCGTGGGCTCGTCCAGAAGGAGCAGAGTTGCCCCGCTGAGCTGAAGCAGCAGGATCTGGAACCGGGCCTGCTGGCCTCCGGACAGGGACTCATACTTTTGCTCGGACTGGCCTGCCAGCCCGTAGCCGTCAAGCGCGCCCGCCGCTGCCTCGCGGCCCAGGCCGGAGCGGTGTTCGTCGCCGCGGTGCAGGATTTCCAGCAGCGTCTTGCCCAGAAGGTCCGGCCGGACATGGGTCTGCGCAAAGAATCCGGGGCGGATCCTGGCACCGAGCTTTACCGTGCCCTCGTGCGGCACCTCGGCTATCTCCACATCGGACACCGGCAGGTGCTCGCGTTCGGGATCGGTGCCGCCGGTGGCGAGCAGCCGCAGGAAGTGCGACTTGCCGGAGCCGTTGGATCCCAGGACACCCACGCGGTCGCCGAACCACACCTCTGTGGAGAACGGCTTCATCAGCCCGGTAAGTTCGAGTTTCTCTGCCACGATGGCGCGCTTTGCGGTGCGCCCGCCCTTGAGCCGCATCTGCACGTTTTGCTCGATGGGCAGCGCCTCGGGTGGTCCGATTTCCAGGAATTTTGCCAGGCGGGTCTGGGCCGCGTGGTAGCGGTTGGCCATGTCGGAGCGGAACGCGGCCTTGTTTTTGTACATGTTGACGAGTTCCTTGAGCTTGACGTGCTCCTCGTCCCACCGCTTGCGCAGTTCCTCGAACCGGGCGTTACGGTCCTCCCGCGCCTGCACGTAGGAGCCGAACCCGCCACCGTGGATCCACGCACCGGCACCGTTGATACCCGGTTCCAGTGTGACGATGCGGCCGGCTGCGTTGTTCAGAAGTTCGCGGTCGTGGCTGATGAAGAAAACGGTCTTCTTCGAGTCGTTCAGCTTGTCCTCGAGCCAGCGCTTGCCGGGCACGTCCAGGTAGTTGTCCGGCTCGTCCAGCAGCAACAGATCGTCCGGCCCGGCAAAAAGCGCCTCCAGCACCAGCCGCTTTTGCTCACCGCCGGAAAGGCTCGACGCCGGGCGGTGCTGCGCGCGGTCGAAGGGGAGTCCCAGCGCTGCCATGCAGACTTCGTCCCAGACGGTCTCGACGTCGTAGCCGCCGGCGTCTCCCCAGTCCACGATGGCCTGGGCGTAGCGCATCTGGCTGGGTTCGTCGTCGTCCTCGACCATTGCCAGCTCAGCCTCGTCCACCTCGCGGGCCGCTGCAGCCAGGGCGGGCGGTGCCGCGGACACCAGCAGGTCGCGGACGGTGGAACCGTCGCGTACCTGCCCCACGAACTGCCGCATGATGCCCATGTTGCCGGAGCGCCCGATCACGCCTTCATCCGGCACCAGGTCCCCGGCGATGATCCGGAACAGCGTTGTTTTACCAGTGCCGTTGGGCCCGATCAGGGCTGTTTTGGTGCCGTCCGGGACCTTGAAGGTCACCCCGTTGAGCAGTTGGGTGCCGTCGGAGAGGAAGTAATCGATACCGGAAACGTCAATATGGGCCACGTACTCCATCTTCCCACGGCATACCCTCCGGAGTTTTTGGGCGGATAACGTGGCCTGGCCGGCCTGGACGTCCGGTTACCTTTTCAAAGACCCTAGCCGGCGGCGGTCAGGAACTTCTGCAGCAGCGGTCCGGACGTTGTCGCCCCCAGGCCTCCATCCTCAACGAACACGGCAACGGCCAGATCACCGTGGACGGCCACAATCCAGGCGTGGGTCTTCGGCGGGTTTTCATTGCCGAACTCGGCGGTGCCCGTCTTGGCTCCCACCGGATCACCCGGAACGCTCGAGAGGAAGCCGGCGTGCCCGGAGGTGACGACGGCGCGCATCATGTCCGCGAGGGAGGCCGCCTCTTCGGCGGTGATGGGTTCATCCGAGGCAGTCGAAGGTGACTCCGCCGTCGCGGTGGCGGACGGCTGGGCAGCGGGAGCTGTGGAACCGCTGGTTGTTCCCTCCGCTGCGCCGCCGCCGTCGGGGTTCAGGACCAGCTGGGGGGCCACCGGCGCGCCCTTGGCCACGGAGCCGGCCATCATGGCAGCGGCCAAAGGTGACAGCAGCACCTTTCCCTGGCCAATCATGGAGGCGGCGTGCTCCGTTCCGGCGGCCTCGCCGGGGACGGATCCCAGGAAGGCAGCCGCACCGAGGGTCGGTGCTTCGACGGCGAGGCCCATGGCCATGGCGGCTGCTTCCAGCTGCCCCTGGGACACGGAGTCACGCGCGGCGATAAACGCGGTGTTGCAGGAGTGCGCGAACGCATCGCGGAGCGTCACGGAACCGAGTGATCCCTCCGGATATCCCTCGGCGTTCTTGAAAGTCCGTCCGTCCACCGTCAACGTGGGCGTGCATTCGACCTTCGACTCCGGGGTCAGGCCATTGCGGAACATCGCCAGCGAGTCCACCATCTTGAAGATGGATCCGGGAGCATACTGGCCAAGCATTGCGGTGTTGTACCCGTTGCTTCCAGGCCCGGATGCCGCTGCCAGGACTGCGCCGGTGGAGGGGCGGAGCGCAACAATCGCGGATGCCGGTTCCACACCTTCCAGGGTGCTCTCGGCGAGCGACTGCAGTGTGGGGTCCAAGGTGGTCTTCAGCGGCGCTCCCGGCGTGGGCTTCACCTCGAAGAGCACCCGGCGGGGATCCGTTGCCGCAGCCTGGATCTGTTCCCTGGTCAGGTCGGCCCGCTGCGCACGGATTACGACGGCGTCTGTCCCCCGAAGCTGTTCGTCGTACTGCTGCTGGAGGCCGCCAACGCCGGTGACATCGCCGGCGGTGAGCTCGCCTTCGGATGCTTCGATCTGCTCGGCGGAGGCCTCACCCACCGAGCCGAGCACGGCGCGGGCAAACGTGCGGCTGGGAGCCAGGGGCACCGTGGCCGGAATGGCGCGGGCTCCGGGAATTGCTGCTATCTGCTCATTCGTGATGGTCCGGCCTTCTTCGCGCAGGGTGATCGCGGAGACGAAGGCCTCGGCGCCGGAGGCCTCCACCTGCTGGACGTACGCGGCCGGGTCAACTCCAACCAGGGCTGCAAGCTTGGCGGCGGAATCAGCAGGATCCGTGGCGCCCAGCTGGGGCTTGTCGATGCCGACGTTCACCACGGGGCGGTAGGTCACCAAGGGCACGTCGCCGGCACCGAGGATGTCTGCCCGCTGCGGCGACTGCGAGCCTTTGGTCAGGATCTCGCTGTCGGCAAGGCCCGGCGCCAGGGTTGCCGGATCCCAGACAGTGAGCCATTTGTCCCCGGACTTTTTGAACTTGGCTGCCACGGTGTACTTCCACTCGGCGCCGCCGAAGTTCCAGGTGAAGTTCAGGGGGGCAGATGCGTTGTCGCCGTCGAGGGCCAGTTCGCCCGCCTCGACGGCCGGCTTCTCTGGATCGAGCGCCGCGAACACTTTTTTCAGCTGGTCATTGGCAGCCGCTGAGTTCTTGCCGTCGAAGGGCACCGAGCCCACATCGAGTCCGGAGACTGCGGTGGCCAACTGCCCCGCGGCCGCTTCGGCGCCTTTCCTGCCGTCGTCGCAGGCAACCAGCGACGTTCCGAGAATGACGGCAGCGATGCCCAAAGAAAGTTTTGTTGATATCCCCATCGCGCCATTATCGCCCGAATCTAAGGTCAGTCTGGCACCCGTTCCCTCCCCGGCAGGGGGTGACTGCGGCTAACGTCCCGTCAGCCCCAGCGCCGGTACGGGCAACCCGAAGATGTCTTGAAGGGCATATTTCGCCGCATGGTAGCCGGGCATGCCGGTAACACCGGGCCCTGGCGGCGTGGAAGAGGAACAAAGGTAGACGCCGCGCAGCGGAGTCCGCCACGGAACCCGGGACACAACGGGCCTTTGGACCAGGTTCAGCATGTCCATGGTGCCGGCGCTGAAGTCCCCGCCAACGTAGTTCCGGTTGTACTGTGCCAACTGCGCAGCCGTGATGGCTTTGGACTCCACCACGAGGTCCCGGAACCCTGGTGCGAAACGCTCCAGCTGCGCTGAGATGGCTTCGGTCATGTCCCGTGTGGACCCGGTGGGGACGTGGCAGTAGGCCCAGAGGGTGTGGTGCCCGTCCGGCGTACGCCCGGAGTCGAAGCGTGACTGCTGGGCCACCAGGACGTACGGGCGTTCGGGGTGCCTGCCCGCGCTGACTTCATTCTCGGAACGTGCCACTTCGGCCCGGGTGCCGCCCAGGTGGACGGTCCCGGCATTGGCCAGTTCCCTTGCAGTCCACGGCACGGGACCCGAAAGGATGAAGTCGACTTTGCACGAGCCGTTCCCGTACCTGAAGGACTCCAGCGCGCCCCGGTACCGGGCGGGAAGTGCAGCCCCTGCCATATTCAGCAGCCCCTGTGGAGCGACGTTCAACAACATGGCGCGCACAGGGGGAAGATCCTCCAGCCGGTTGATGGGCGCATCGGTGTGGATAACACCACCGTGTGCAACGATGTCATCCGCCATCGCAGCAGCAATGGAAGCCGATCCCCCTTCGGGAATCGGCCACCCTCCCGCATGTCCGAGTGCTCCCAGCATCAACCCGCCGCCGGAGGCTGCAAGGGACGGCTGGCGGGAGATCGGGTGGGCGGCGACTCCGCTGAGCAGGGCGGGCGCCAGTTCTTCCTTGAATCGGGCGTTCCACAATCCGGATCCCTGCTCCAGCGTCCTGAGCCCGAACAACCCCGCCGCCATAGGATTGCGGGGGATGCGGAGGAGCTGGTCCTGGGTGAATTCAATAATGCCGTCAATGCGGTCAACGAGAGGCTCCATCAGCCGCCGGTATGCAGCACCATCACGGCCCAGCCCGGCGGCTGTCCTGTCCAGCGACCGGTAGGCGAGGGCGGCCCGGCCACCATCCAGCGGCGAACCGTAGGACAACTCGGGGGTTATCAGGTTCACGCGGCGGGACAATTCGAAGGCCTTGAAGAACGGAGAGGCCACCGCCATGGGATGAACGGCGGAGCAGATGTCGTGGAAGTATCCGGGTTGCATCACTTCACTGGTGCGCGCACCGCCACCGATGGTTTTGCCGGCTTCGAAAAGCTCTACGGAGAGCCCGGCCCGCGCCATGACCGCTGCTGCTGCAAGTCCGTTGGGACCTGCGCCCACTACCGCCACGTCAGGCATTGGAACCAACTTTCCCGGGGAGTATGGAGTTCGATCGGTCCCGTAAGTCCAACCGGAGCCAGTCAGGCGCGCCGGCAAACGGCCCGCCGTGGGGATCGTCGAGATGATGCCGACGGATGGGGTCGTAGTCCGGGTTGCGGATGTCCCAGGTGACACGCAGCACAAGGTAGCCCACCGCGGCCATGTGCGCCGCCACGGCGAGGACGTAGTAGGGCATATCCAGGTTGTGCTGGGAAGAGCCTGCGCTGGTCACCTGTCCAAGGTACATCCACACCGCTGCCCAGTGCAGGGCCTCGATTCCCTGCCAAATCAGGAAGTCGCGCCATCTCGGCCGCGCCAGCGCAAGGAGCGGGATCAGCCACACCACGAACTGCGGCGAGTAGACCTTGCTGGTGAGGATGAAGGCCGCCACGATGAGGAAGGCGAGCTGGGCCAGGCGGGGGCGGCGGCCGGCAGTCAGGGCAACAGCTGCGATGGCTGCGCAGCAGAGCAGGAAAAGGCCAAGGGATAGGAGGTCGACGGCGGCCGGGCTGAGTTCGGTCCACCGCAGCCGGTTTGCCACAAGGTTGTAGGCGAACCAGGGCGAGCTGTACCCGGCGTCACGTTCGGCGCTGAACTGGAAGAAGTAGGCCCAGCCGGAGGGGTTGGCAACCGCGAAGGGCAGGTTGACGGCCAGCCACGAGGCAGCGGCAGCGCCCGCTGTCACTGCGAAGGGGCGGAACCGGCCGGTCCGGAGAGCCAGCAGCAGGATCGCGCCCAGAACAAGCAGCGGGTACAGCTTCGTGGCCGTGCCCAGCCCAATAAAGAGCCCGGCCAACACCAACTGTTCCCGCGAAAAGAAATACATTCCCAGGGCAAGAAGCGCGACGGCCCAGAGATCCCAATTGATGGTGCCGGCCAGCACGATGCCCGGGGCCAGGGCCACCATGGCGGCATCCCAGGGCCGCCGGCTGGTCATCCGGGCGGTGGCCAGGACCGTGACCATGGTGACGGCGGCCAGGAGCGCAACATTGATATCGAAGTAGGCGAGCACACTCGAATCCGATATCCCGGTTCCCGGAACGAGCCACGCCGTACCCCCCGCGATCAGGGCGGTGAGGACCGGATACTCGAACTGGCTTCCGGTGCCCAAAATGGGGAATGTTCCGGCTGCCAGTCCACGGTTCCGAAAGAGCTCGGGAAAGTCCGAATAGCAGGTGGCGTAGAACTGGGTGGGGGATTCCCAGCCGTTGGCGCGGCAATACCCCTTGACCAGGAGGCCGGTGACCGCGGCCAGGAGTGTGAGGAGTACCAGTACGCGTTCAACGGTGAAAGTGCCGGGGGAGACGATGCCCGGAGCGGCCCTCGATCCGAGGGGGCCGCCGATGACTTCGGTGAAGTTGCGCAGCAGGACATCACTGCGGCTGGGAACTACCAGGCGGGACCGTCCTCGATGCTCCGGCGGCTGGTTCTCCTGCATGCGATCGAGCTTACCGCCGCTGCCGGGACACCATCAGGAGGCCCGGGCGGAGCCCACGCATCGCCGCGTGGGCTCCGGTACGGCAATGATGTGCAGCATCACTTCTCCTGGGGACCGGGCAGATGGTTATCGCATGCCGCCCAGCTGTTGGTGCATCAGGAGGAAGACGTCTTCCCGCTGCTTCTCCAGCAGCGGGCGGTTGAATTGCCTGCGGCTGCTGCGTCTGCCTCGTAAAGGAGACAGGAGTTTTTGAAGCCTCTTGATCATTATGGTCACCTCCTCTTGGAATTGGCTGGCCCGCAAACCGGGCGCGGCAATTAGACCCCTAATTCACGGTGCAAATAAATGGAAACAGGGCAGGAAAAAGCCCGGGAAATAAGCGCGTTAAAGCGACTAGTGAAAGGGAACGCAAAAGCCCGGGGACAGCAGGCCCGTTTAGAAGCAAACCGTTCGGCTAAGGAATGGCAGGGTTACCCCGAGGAAACCTCAAGGATGCAAACACCGGTACCCGGAGGAGCCAAAGCGTTGCAGCCGGTATCAGTGCCGGCGGCAGAGGCGAAGGCTAGGAGGCGGCGTGCCCTGTAAACGGGCGCGCGAAAGCATCAGAGGCCGGGGTGGCGGTGATGGTTGTCTTCCGTCCGCTAGTCAAAGTAATCATTTTCCCAACCTCCTTTTCTGCTGTGCCGTTGCTGCGGCTGTCTCGCCTGGCAACGATCGCCTCGACCCCGGCGGGACGCTCTGGGGTCAGGAATAAAAGTACACCACAATTACCGTGCACGGCTACTAAATTTGCAAAACTTTCCAGGAAACCGGGAAGTAACTATTAGAGACCCCACCGGACAATTGCCGGCGTCCTCTTGTCCCAGCCCAGGGTGCACACTTTCGCAGTTCCGAGGATAAAGTGGCGCCCCTCTGTGGGAGGCAATTCAAGCCAACGGGCTGTGAGGATCCGGGAGAAGTGCCCGTGAGCCACAATAAGGACATTGTCCATTCCCGATTCCAATACCCGCCCAATGATTTTGTCCGCCCTGGCTGCCACCTCGTCCAGGGTCTCACCGTTGGGCACGCCGTGGGTCCAGATCAGGTAGTCAGGGTTGTCCTTACGGATGAGGTCAGAGCTGATGCCCTCGTAGTCACCGTAGTTCCACTCCACGGCGAGGGGCTCGTGCTGGGCGTCAGGGAAGCCGGCGAGCTCCGCGGTCCGTCGCGCCCGCCTCAAGGGAGACGTCAGCACCAGGTCGAAATCCACAGGGTCCAGTACCTTGCGGGCTTCCACCGCCTGCTGTTCGCCTTCCACGGTGAGGGGTAAATCAGTAAGCCCCGTGTACTGGCCGCTTTTGGACCACTCGGTCTCCCCGTGGCGGAGGATCCAGAGCTGGGGCCGGGGGGCAAGGGCGGGATTGGTCACTTGGACTCCTTGGAGGAAAGGTCGACGGCGGCAGGAGACGCTGCAGCCTCAGGTCCGGCAGGTGCTGATTCAGGCTGTTCGGTCCACCAGCGGAGCAGCCTGGCCTCCGCTT
Organism: Pseudarthrobacter sp. NPDC058329; assembly: GCF_042879835.1. Lineage (NCBI taxonomy): Bacteria > Bacillati > Actinomycetota > Actinomycetes > Micrococcales > Micrococcaceae > Pseudarthrobacter > Pseudarthrobacter sp. NPDC058329. The sequence continues at coordinate 101,579 of NZ_JBHVZR010000004.1, read as the reverse complement.
CTTCGGTGGGCAGGGGCCCGTGCTCCATCCGCTCGTTGAGCAGGAACTTGTAGGCGCGGCCCACCACCGGGCCTGGTTTGAGCTCCAGGAGGGCCATGATCCGGGCGCCGTCCAGGTCGGGGCGCACCGCGTCCAGCGATTCCTGCTCCCGCAGCTCCGCAATCCGGGCCTCAAGGTCGTCATAGGCAAAGGACAGCCGCTCTGCCTTCCGCTGGTTGCGGGTGGTCACGTCGGACCGGGTCAGCCGGTGCAACCGTTCCAGCAGCGGCCCGGCGTCGGTCACGTAGCGGCGGACAGCGGAATCGCTCCAGCCGGCCTCCCCATAGCCGTAGAAGCGCATGTGAAGCTCCACCAGGCGGGAAACGGCCTTAATGGTGTCGTTGTCGAACCGGAGCGCCTTCATCCTCTTGGTGGTGAGCTTGGCACCCACCATGTCGTGATGGCGAAAACTCACCGCGCCGCCCGGTTCGAAGCGGCGCGTAGCCGGCTTGCCGACGTCGTGCATCAACGCTGCGAAACGCAGCACAAAGTCCGGCGCCGGCACAGGGCCGTCAGCGTCGGTTTCCAGCTCCGCTGCCTGTTCAAGCACCTGCAACGAATGCTGGTACACGTCCTTATGCCGGTGGTGCTCATCCGATTCGAGCCTCAGCGCAGAAACTTCCGGCAGCACGAATTCAGCGAGTCCGGTGTCCACCAGCAGGTCCACGCCCACCCGCGGCCGGGCGCCGCAGATGAGCTTGGTGAGTTCGTCGCGCACCCGTTCCGCGGAAATAATGGTGATTCGTTCAGCCATCCGGGTCATCGCCTGGCGGACGTCGTCGTGGACGGAGACACCCAGCTGCGCCGCGAACCTGGCGGCGCGCATCATCCGCAGGGGATCATCCGTGAAAGACGCTTCGGGGGAGCCGGGCGTGGCCAGGACGGAAGCGTGCAGGTCGCGCACGCCGCCAAAGGGATCCACCAGTTCCAGGGAGGGCAGTTTCAGGGCCATGGCGTTGATGGTGAAGTCCCGCCGAAGCAGGTCATCGGTCAAGGAGGAGCCGAACGCCACCACGGGTTTCCGGGACTCCGGATCGTACGCCTCGGCACGGTAGGTGGTTATTTCGATCTGGAAACCGGCTTTGCGCATGCCGATGGTGCCAAAGGCACGGCCGATTTCCCAGTAGTTGTCCGCCCACTTCTTGATGAGGGCCACCGTTTGGTCCGGCGTGGCGTCTGTAGTGAAGTCCAGGTCCGGGGAGGTCCTGCCCAGGAAAAGGTCACGCACCGGGCCGCCAACCAGTGACAGTTCGTGGCCGGCGTCCACAAAACGCTGGCCGAGCTCCAGGACCACCGGGTCCACCTGGAAATCGACGGTGTGGGATTCAGTCTTGTGATCTGCGTGCGCCATAGTTACTTAAGCTTGTCAGAAACCAGCGGCAGCGCAGGCCAAAATGCCGTCAAGATCCGGCTCATTGTGTCCGCCGCCGGCAAAGCGCGTCATATGCAGTCCATGTTGGTGTCATGTTCCGGTCATCACGAACGGGCAACAGTCGTTAGAGTGGACTCCATGGCCCATCCAGTACCGAGCGCTCCAGGCAGGAGGACAAACGCACCATTGCCGTCGGCAATAGGTGCGCACGTTGCGCCTGCCCAGCATTCGGCACCGGCTTCGCTGCCTACGGTGGAGGAAGTCTCCGCCGGCGGCGTCGTAGTGGACACGTCCGACGCCGAACTGAGGGTGGCCATCATCGCCCGCCTTAACCGCGGCGGACGGCTGGAGTGGTGCCTGCCCAAGGGTCATCCGGAGGGCAAGGAAAACAACGAGCAGGCCGCCGTCCGCGAAATCGCCGAAGAAACCGGCATCGAAGGCGACATCCTCGCACCGCTCGGAAGCATCGACTACTGGTTCACCGTCAGCGGCCACCGTGTCCACAAAACGGTCCATCACTACCTCCTGCGGGCCACGGGCGGCGAGCTGACCATCGAGAACGATCCGGACCAGGAAGCCGTGGATGTTGCCTGGGTTCCCATCCAGGAACTTGCGCGCAAGCTGTCCTTCCCCAACGAACGGCGCATCGCCGATCTGGCCCGCGAAGTCCTGCCCGAACACCTCTAGGACGGCACTGCCGGCGCAGGCATTGCCGTGATAGGTGCCTGCGGGTGAGACGATGAACTCGATGTCAGCTTCCAATTTTCCTTCCGATCGGGCCGGCCGGGCCGGCGGCGCTCCACAGGGCGTGCCCGCCGACGGTGTACCGCTTGACGGCGCACCTCAGGGCGCAGCACCTCTGGACAGCGCGACGCAGGACAGCGCCCCCGCGAAAACAGCCCACCCCAATACGTCTGTGGACGGCTCTCCTCTGGACAGCTCTCCCTTGGACGACGGACAAGCGGGCGCGCAGGCAGGCGAGACCAGGTCAAGCGCCATCATGGCCGCCGGAACCCTCGTTTCGCGTTTCCTGGGATTTGGCAAGACCTGGATGCTGGGCACAGCCCTGGGGCTCGGTTCCACGGTCAATGACACGTTCATCAACGCCAACAACCTGCCCAACCTGATCTTCCTGCTGGTGGCCGGCGGCGTGTTTAACGCAGTTCTCGTGCCGCAGATCATCAAGGCCAGCAAGGCTCCGGACAGGGGAGCGGACTACATCAGCCGGCTGCTGACGCTGGCGGTCCTGCTCCTGCTGGGACTGACTGCCCTGGTGACGCTGGCGGCGCCCTATGTCATCGAACTCACCACCCAGGGGTACTCCCCACAGCAGAAAGCGCTGGCCGTGGCCTTCGCCTTCTGGTGCCTGCCCCAGATCTTTTTCTACGGCCTCTACGCGCTCCTCACACAGGTACTTAACGCCAACGGCGCTTTTGGACCGGCAATGTGGGCACCCATCCTTAACAACCTGGTGGCCATCGCCGGGCTGGGCATGTTCATTTGGATTTTCGGCACCAACGAGTTCAGTCCGCACACCCTGGACAATTGGGGCGAGACCCAGACCCTGTTCGTAGCCGGTTTCTCCACCATCGGCGTGGTGTCGCAGACTGCCATCCTGATGATTCCCGTGCTCCGGCTGAGACTGGGGCTCCGGCCGCGGTTCGGCTGGCGCGGAGTGGGTCTGGGCCAGGCAGCGAAGCTGAGCGTTTGGACGCTGCTGACGGCCGCCGTCGGGCAGCTCGCCTTCCTGTACGTCATGCGGATCGCCACCATTCCCGGTGCCGAGCGAATCCGGCTTCAGCAGGCAGGCGACCCTGCCGCCAGTATTCTTCCCGGCAACGCCGTGCTGGAGGTGGCCAGCCAGCTGTACCTGCTGCCGCACTCGATCATTGCGCTGTCACTGGCCACGGTCCTGTTCAACCGCATGACCCGCGCCTCGCAGGACGGCAATCGCGCCGAACTGCGCGATGCCCTCTCGCACGGCCTCCGGACCATGGCAGTTGCCACCGTGTTCGGCGCACTGGCGCTCTTCGCCCTGGCTGGTCCGCTCGGCATGTTCTTCTCGGGCGGCCTTCGCCAGGACGGCGTCATGCTGGCCCAGACGCTGACCATCCTCGCGCTCAGCACGCCGTTTATGAGCGCCAACTTTATGATGTCCCGGGTCTTCTACGCCAACGAGGATGCCCGGACACCCTTCTACATCCAGCTGCTGCTGGCGGTTGTCTACGTGGCCGGGGCGTTCGCCATCCAGTTCCTGCCGGTGAACCAGATCATCTACGCCATCGCGCTGCTGTACATGGTGGGCAACATCCTCTCGGTGGTTATCAGCGCCTACTTCCTGCGTCGGCTCCTGGGGCATCTGGACGGGCCGCGGATTGCCAACTCCTACATCCGGATGGGTTACGCAGCCCTGGGCTCAGCGATTGCGGGTGCCGGCGCGCTTTGGCTGATGGGCAGCTACAGCCCGGACGGGTTCGCCTGGCGGGACCGGCTGTCGGCCCTCATCACAGTCGTCGTGGTGGGCCCGGTCATGCTCGTGGTCTACTTCTTCCTGCTCAAGCTGTTCCGGGTGTCCGAACTTCGCGACCTGCTCCGTCCGGTCCTGGGGCGCCTGGGCCGCGGCAGGCAAGGTGCGCCTGCCGCTGGAGCGGGGACCCCGACGTCGGACGCTTCACCCGCTGAACCCACCGAGGACAGCCACCGGCGTGCGCCCGAGCGCGCCACCACCTCCGTTGATACGGGGCTCATCCCACGCATTTCAGGTGAATTCGACGCCGTTTCCTTCCGTGCCGGCCCGGTTCCGGAGCGCGCTGCAGACCGCCCTGGACAGCCCGACGACGCTGCCGACTCCGACGTCGAGGGCACCTATCTCGCCGGTGAGGATCAGCCGGGGACCGCACGGGGCGGATTGCTGCGCGATCAGATCCCGCTTCCGGGCCGCCGGACCTTCCAGGGTAAGCCCGGCGAGAACCCCCATTTCAAGCCTCGGCGGCCCCCCAAGAAGTGATTCTTGTGCAGTCTGCCGCTGTCTTCATCCACGGTGCGCCGGGTGCAATCGGCTAGGATCGAAAGGGAACAGGGGTAGTTGCGTTCAAGGGCCAGCCTCCCCGGCGGCCCCTTGAACGGTGTTGCGTCATCCGTGCCGGCGATACCGGACAGTCTAGGAGGAACACGTGTCCAACCCGATCGATGTCGGATCAGTACTGGGCGGCCGTTACAAGGTCACAGCCACTGTATTGGCCTCGCACGACCACGATCTGGTGCTGGATGGTGTGGACCAGGTACTTAACCGTCCCGTCAGCATCCTGGTTGCCGGACCCGACAACACGGAGCAGGTTGCCCAGAGCGCCCGCGAGGTTGCCACCGGTGAACGTCCCGGGACTGTCCAGGTACTGGACCTCGGGGTCACCGAGGCGGCCACGTACCTGATCACCAACCACACGTCCGCAGCGGACCTGCTGGATCTTGTGGTGGCTTCCAACCCTCCGTATGTGGAGCCGTTCTTCACGGACACCCTGGGAAGTGAGATCTTCGGCCAGCCGCGGTCCCACGAGCCGGAGCCTTACGACGACGAAGATCACGTGGACGCGGGCTACATCAACTATGGTGATACGCACCCAAGCCAGGTTGATCCTTATCGTGCCGCTCCCGCTGCTGTGCCGCCGAAGCCGCCGGTCCGTCCGGCGGCGGCCCCCGCTGGCCGCAAACCATCCGGTTCGTCTCCTTTGAAGGGAGCAGCCCTTGGCGGCGCCGCCGGTGCTGCAGCGGCTGCAGCTTCAAGCGCTTCAGCACGCCCGGCCGGCCCGCTTACTCAGCCCGCCGGCCCTTCGACCCGGCCTGCCGAAGATACGTCCACTGCCAGCTTGTCCTCCAACTCGAACCAGGTGGAGGCGCCTGAGTCAGCGAAGCCAAAGGTGTCCCTCTGGTCGGAGGACGACTACACCAATGCCGACGACCAGGACCGTTATGAGGATGCACCGGTAGAAGAAAACCGGCCAGTCAAGAAAAAGTCCTCCGTCTTGGCTCGCGCGGCAGCTCCGGCCGCGGCTCCTGCCTCTGCCGGCCCGTCCTACGCTGAACAGGACGACTACGACGACGATGCACCTGAACGTGAACCTCGGTCCATGCGCTGGCTCGTGGGAGGGCTGCTGGCCGTGGTCCTGATTGCCGGCCTAGTTTTCGCCGTGACCAACCTTGGCAGCCTCTTTTCACCGGAGCCCCAGGCCAACCCTTCCGCTCCTGCCACCAACAATGGTGCTCCCGAGGGCTCCGCCGCTCCAACGCAGGCAACCACCTCGGCTCCGCCGGCCGTTCCGCCCGCCATTGAAGGCGTCACCCGGCAGGGCAACTTCGATTTTGCCGCCACCTTTGACGGTGACCTGGCCAAGGCCTACGACGGCAACGCAGCCAGCTACTGGTCAGACATGGAATTCGCCACGGAAAACTGGGGCGGGCTGGCCGCCCAGGGTGTGCCGCTGGTGGTAAAGCTTGAAAAGCCTGCAACGGTTGCATCCGTAACTCTTTCGCAACTGGGTGGCTCAGGCGGAAGTATCACTGTGTACACCAATGACCGGCCTTCCTTGGACGGAGCGAAGGCAGTCGGGACCAACAGCTTTACCTCCACCGACCTGAACATGCCCCTCGCAGAACCTGTACAAGCCCAGTACGTCATCGTTTCCATCAACTCCCTCCCCAGGCTGGCTGCCCCCAAGACGCGCTACGGTTACGGGCTCCGGCTGGCTGAGGTCAGGGTTCAGTAGCTCCGGCTGACTTCGCGGCCTGATCCGTGGACCCCGCGGCAGGAAACGCTCCGGTGCCAGGGCTTGCCGCAGGACGGGTAATCTGGAAAGAGCGTCTCGCGGAGTTCGCTTACTGCTGTCCGCCGGCAATCCGTCGTGCCCCGGGCCGGAATATTCGGCCTGCAGTATCAGTTGTGCCATGTGGCCGGCCTCGAAAGCGGGGCGCGTCAATTAAGGAAGAGGTTCACCGTTCAGTGACCATCACAGAAAACACCACGTCAGACGTACGTGATGTCATCATCGTCGGCTCCGGCCCGGCTGGTTACACGGCAGCTGTCTACACTGCCCGCGCCAACCTGAAGCCCCTGTTGCTGGCAGGTTCTGTCACTGCCGGCGGTGAACTGATGAACACCACAGATGTCGAGAACTACCCGGGCTTTCCGGAAGGCATCATGGGGCCGGACCTGATGGAGAACTTCGAGAAGCAGGCAGCACGCTTCGGCACCGAAATCCAGTTCGAGGACGTCACCTCGCTCCAGCTTGAGGGACCCGTCAAGACAGTCACCATTGCCACAGGTGAAAGCTTCCAGGCCAAGGCAGTAATCCTTTCCACCGGATCCGCCTACCGGGAGCTCGGCCTTCCGAACGAGAAGCGGCTCTCGGGGCACGGCGTCAGCTGGTGCGCAACCTGCGATGGTTTCTTCTTCAAAGACCAGGACATCGCTGTCATCGGCGGGGGAGACTCCGCCATGGAAGAAGCATTGTTCCTTACCAAGTTTGCGAAATCAGTAACGGTTGTCCACCGCCGCGATTCGCTCAAGGCTTCCAGGATTATGGCTGACCGTGCCCTGGCCCACGAGAAGATCAAGTTCGTGTGGAACAGCACCGTGGATGATGTTGTCGGCGACCAGAAAGTCACCGGCCTTAAGTTGAAGAACCTTTTGGACGGTACTGTTTCCGATCTCGCTGTAACGGGTGTATTTGTCGCAATCGGTAACGATCCCCGGACCGATCTCGTCAAGGGCATTCTGGATCTGACGCCCGAAGGAACCATAGCCGTCGAAGGCCGGACATCCAAGACCAGCGTCCCGGGCGTCTTCGCCGCAGGTGACGTTATCGACCCCACGTATCGTCAGGCCATCACTGCTTCGGGTTCGGGCTGTGTAGCCGCGCTCGACGTAGAGCATTACCTCGCAAACCTGAACGCATAAGCACCTAAGCCCTTTACGAAGAGAGAGATAAAGCTATGAGCAATGCTAAAGACGTAACAGACGCAAGTTTCGGTACGGATGTTTTGTCCTCGGATAAGCCGGTTATCGTGGACTTCTGGGCGGAATGGTGCGGTCCCTGCCGCAAGCTCGGACCCATTCTTGACGAAATCTCGGTCGAGTACAGCGAAAAGGTTGATGTCGTTAAACTGAACGTCGATGACAACCCGGCGATTGCCGCTGAATACGGCATCACGTCGATTCCTGCTGTCTACCTGTTCCAGGGCGGGGAAGTGAAGAGCACGGTTATCGGGGCAAAGCCCAAGCAGTTCTTCGAGAAGGAATTTGCTGACGTTCTGTCCTAGGCGCGTATGACGCTGGACTCGTACCAGGGAATCTCTTAGTGGCCACCGCTTGTAACAAGCGATGGCCACTTTTCTTTTGCCATTTGCTGCTCCGCTGCTAGTTGCTAGGCAAATGACCGGGCGGATGGCGCTTGTGGGGGACGGGCGAGCCCATGAGATCTTCGGGTAGCTTGTGGGACTGTACAAGCCCGCGTCGATCCTTGGAGTCAGAACTTGATCTGGCGGTTCTGGAAAGCGGCTGCGCCTGAGGTGACGCGAAACGGGCCCTTTCTGAGCTATGGGCCAGTGGTTGAGTTTGTTCACGTGAAACAGCACAGGAGAGGTGTGGTCACTGTCCGAGATGCAGTGGAGAACCGCGACGACTACATGAAGCACTTCTATCTAGAGGACGGCACATAATCGGTGAGCAGGGTCTTCTGTTTAGAGAACCGCACATGGGAGGTGAGCAGGGATTCACGCTTGGCCGGACGGCCGCGAAGGGGAGCATATTGATACCTGCTCGAAGACAATTGCAATGACCGTTGGCTATTTCCTATTGAACCACTGGCCACGGACCAGGACAGGTGCTGTCGGTTTCACGTGAAACATATAGCGTCCTCTGTCTGAGCTGACGTGCCTTTGCAACAAGCTCGGGAAATCTTGTTAGTGCTGCCTGTGGCTAGTGTTACATGTCGTTAGTGCTGCCTCATGGCAGCCGGATTCAACGCTATTTTTGATGGCCGGCCCACAGGGGGCTCTATGACGAACTTGATAGCGGAAAGACAGACCCTGAAACACTTTCTGAGAATTACGCATTGGCATCTACCTGCCAAAGCACGCTGAGCCTCAGCCTCAGACCCCCCTGTGCAACTATCTCCGGCATGGGAACCCCAGAATGGCAATGATTTGGTGGTCGAGTAAATCCTCCGGTACTGCCCCTAACCTAAGCAGCGTTCTGACGCGGAGGGCGACGTCTGGCTGTTTCACGTGAAACAAGGCGACAGCCGCCTGGCCCCTTTCCGTACGTGGGGGATGCCCAAGTTGCAGTAAACAACGCTGGCAAAGGAACTGGTCAAGACTCAGGAGACTTATTCCCTTCGAGGCGGTGTTCGTTGGTTGATAAACGCTGCCAACGGTGGAAGGAGTCCCTCGCCAATGGTCTTGCGATCGAGGCAGACAAAGACCGAAATCTAGATAGTGAACCCGTCTACTTTGAATCACGTATTAGGCGCGAGAATGAAAGCCAAATTATCCCGCCGCGCTTGACAGCGGAGTGAACGTGAAGCCGGTCGCCTGCGGTAAATCTTCCCGCGCATCGATGCACCGGTCACCACACGGCCTATGGCAGGCCAGCCCGCTCTTCGCGACAGCAATCGGCCCTCTGCACCCTTGAAGGCCACGGGAACCACATGTAACAACCTTCCTGCTCACGGCCCGCTCATCCAATGCAAGGCGTATCCTGCCAGGCAGCACCCGTGCCTTCGTTCCAAACCACGAGTGTTCCTCCGGCCATAACGACAATGCCGCCGAGACCGCACAGCTAGCGATAGACGGAGGACGAATTGCAGGCGCCAAGGAGTGACGGATTTCTCAGCGATGGCGCGCCACCCGGCAACGGGCCCCACATTGTCCGGTGAATGCGCCAGCAGCCGCTCCTACCAACCGCGCTGCTTTGGGAGCTGCCGCTCCTCACGGGAAGGACCGCTAGAAGAACCTCTCCTCCTTCTCCTCTTCTGTTTCACGTGAAACAAGAAACCTACCGTGCCCAGTGTCCGCTCTCGGGGATCAGCATCTCTATAGGCCCTCGCTACCGCCACCGAATGCGCTGCGACAACCGCCGATTCGAAAAGAGGCTACTTCGTCTAACAATCAATCGAGGCACAGGCAGATCGAGTGGTCCATAGTGTCCCACCACTGCGTAGCCGTCCAGGGGCAGAGTAGGCGACTCCCCGTGTTTGAATCTGACGAAGGGGCGAACTCAGTACTTTCGGCAGAATTCTTTCGCAAACCAGATCCTGGCGATCGGGACTGCACCAAGGGCACCGTACTCCAAACTATGACGGAGTGCCCCGGAAGGCCCGTGAGGGGTCTTCCAAGATGTCCGGATCACCAATTGCCGAGGGATATCCGCATGCATTGCCGACCCGACTCGCGCAACCGAGACTGCTGAGCTTCCTGATGGGCAGCCTTGTCACTTGGGGGATTAGGCGGCATAGAAGATGCTTCACTTGCAACGATTCTGATCACCCCTCGGACCTCAGCCTGAGGTACGCGTTCTTGAGAACACTAGACTTTTTCGCGCAAGAAGTAGTCCCAGAAAGTCATGCCGGCCCGCACTCTCTGACGCCTCCTCTACTACTTCCGTATGTCCGGCTGACACAACTGATAGCTGACGGTAGTGACTTGCTCACATGCTTTTCCACAAAGTTATCCACATACCCTGCTCGGTTTGTCCCCAGTCTTATCCACAGTCCGTTAGGAAAATCACAGTGCTTGCACGGGTCCGCCTACCCGACCTGCAGGGGGCCCCCGCCGGCCCTCCAGTCTTGGCATGCACCATTGTGCGATACAAGGCTCAACGGGAGAGGACAATCAATCATTTTTGGCCTCGACAACTACCGAATTCGGCTGGTTTAGGTGAGAAGACGAGCCACATGCGGAGGGGAAAATCTGCGGGCTCCTCGGGAAGCTCCGTTTCACGTGAAACACCCCCTCCCTTGTCTCCGGAAAGTCCGTAGCGAGTCGCCTGCGCTTACCTAACGTCCCAGTGAAGGGATTTGAATAGTCCACAGGAGCACGGCGAGTAATCCACAGCTTTATCCACAGGGCTTTCCACACCGTCAAGGATGGACTCTACTTAGCAGGCTCACCTGTGGCCGTGTCAATCAGCGATACCTTGGACTAAAGATCAGATGACCTATATGGCTCCATTTCGCGTTAGTCCAGGAGCTCAGTGATGGCCGTGGAAGAACGACCACGCGGAATCCGTCCTATTGCATGCTCGCATTGGCGAGCTGGCTAGACCAATCCGCCGACCAATCGGCCCTATCGATCTGACCCTTTTGAGTCAGCTGCAGTACCACCGGCCGTGCCATCGCTAGTTGGGCCCTCGGCCGCGATGCTGCCTGCCTGCCTATACTGCCTCAGCAACAAGTCGTCAGTCGCGGAGTCATCAGTACTTGGACGCCATAGTGGTACCGAGGTGTCTGAAATCCTTGTCCGGCATCTCGTCGTTCAGCGAACCGGATCTCACAATCTGCTAACCCAGCGTCGCCCAGCACTAATACCCGTTTAGTGGGCTTGCCGCTATCCTGGGTCTGAACTTTATCGTCTTGCTCCTCTCCAGACCTTCGCTCGACCTCGCATGCCAATATCACGCGCCCTGTTTCACGTGAAACAGCTGCCGATCATAGTGGCAGATGAAGCCAGAGCGTGAGGGTTAAGGGGGCCATCAAGGTACGCGCCGCTACACCTTTTCAAAGAGAGATTCTCGTAAGCAAAAGCGCAACACGCAAGGCATCCATGCGCGGGGTGGAGAGAGTAGAAACGTAGAGCGGCCCACCGCTCTGCTTTGCGCTGATGGCACCCGATGTGGGAGGAGGACAAGTTCGGCCGCCTAGGGGTGCCTAGCAACATCGAATACCTGGGCTGTCAGGAGGGAACACCGCGTGCTTGCGGCTTCACTCCGATCACCGGACCAGGCAGTCCTCAGTCCACGATTCGGCTGCACTTGAAAGCTCGGCGCCCTTCGCCTGAAAGTCCCCAGGTATCAGCAAAGGGGACTGTCTCCACAAAAGTCGATCCGCGAGTTGGCAAGAACACCGGCGCCAAAATTGGACGAAGTGAGCGCTCTACTAGGGTTCTCCGTTAAAGGTCGCCGACGGGGCCGACACACCCAAGCCTTCATACCCAGCCACCCAGATTTTCGGCACACAGCACTGTGCAACCACAACGACCAAGTTGCCGTACCTGAACATACGGCTGGGCATCCACACGGATCAGCTCGCGGGGTCTCCCGCCACCTGGTTTATGCGCCCATCTTCCGCCCGCCACGTTGGGCTGTAGCAACAACGTCATCTGGAAGCTTAGTCTTATAGGACATATGAGTTTCTAGACCGCTAAGACGTCACCCGCCACGCGTTTATGGATTGCCGCCGCCTATTTGTTTCACGTGAAACAGGGGTACCGTCCAGAACGTACGCAGGAACGCTATGAGCGGCGGCTGCTGGTAGCTAGAGAACTTCTGCCACTTCGTTTTGCTGCGGCCCATCGAGTAAGAGGATCCGATGTCCTTGAGGAGCCAGACCAAGGAAAGCTGTGCGATGGAGAACTGGCAAGAGCTCGGCTGCGCCACGCACTTCAACGAAGTAGGCCACGATCCTGATCCAAGATTGCCTTCTCTGCTGCCAGCATATCCCTTGAACCTATGTTGCGACGTTCGCCGGCCGGGCGCAGAGGGGTCCATCGTGGGGCCAGGAATTAGTCATCAACACGGAGTTTCACGTGAACATACGGCCGTATTGAGTGCTCGTCGCTGACTAACCTAGCTGGTGAGTCTATTCCCGTGACTACCCCGAATAAGTTATGTGTCTAGGCTCGACGCGAGTATCTGAAGGCACAAAAGCCTAGCTACAGATATACAACGAAATTAGCAAAGGGAAATCAGTGCGCAGGCATCTACCCGAAGCAAAATGAGCCCATCTGCCCTCTGGCAAGAAAATCATATGAAACGTCGTCCAACTGGATCACCACAAGGCATTCAGGTATCAAGGATCAGCAAAAGGATCAGAGAAGATCGAACTGAAACCAGCAAGCCGTCGGCGTGAACTGAGGGTGGTGCCGGGTATACGGACTGGGATCAGTTTCCGTGGCTCTTATCTAGTCGTCGGATCCAGGCGCGAGTACGTCCATAATCCGGTTTAGATCCTCAACGCTCGCGAATTCAATGCTGACGCGTCCCTTGCGAACGCCCAACGAGATCTTGACGTTTGTGTCAAGGCGATCGGATAGCGACGACGCCAGGTAATCCAAACGCTCGTGCCGGGCTCCAGGACGGGGAATGTTGTTCTTCGGCGGCGAAGCCGGGTCCTGGTACATAGCCACGGCCTCTTCCGTGGCCCGTACGGACATTCCTTCCGCGACAATGCGCTGTGCCAAGCGCTCCATCGCGGCTGCGTCAGGAAGTGCCAGGAGGGCGCGTGCGTGGCCTGCAGAGAGTACCCCTGCGGCCACACGGCGCTGGACCAGCGGAGGCAGCTTCAGGAGCCGCAGAGTGTTGGAAACCTGTGGGCGGGACCGACCGATGCGATCGGCCAGCTGCTCGTGGGTAGTACCGAAGTCCTCGAGCAGCTGCTGGTAGGCCGCTGCTTCTTCCAGGGGATTCAGCTGGCTCCGATGGAGGTTCTCCAACAAAGCGTCCCGCAACAGGTCGTCGTCGGTGGTGTCCCTGACGATTGCGGGGATGGTGTCCAGCCCGGCGGCCTGCACGGCGCGCCACCGCCGTTCGCCCATCACGAGCTCGAACGGCTCGCCACCGGTTTCAGTTGAGTTACGCACCACAATTGGCTGGAGCACGCCGATTTCACGGACAGAGTGTACAAGCTCCGCCATGTCGTCTTCATCGAAGACAGCGCGCGGCTGTTTCCGGTTGGGGTGAATATCAGAAACGCGAATTTCTGCAAACCGGACGCCGGGAACCGGCAGCAGCTCTACCCCATCATCAGTACCAAAAGAATTGAAGGAACCGGCGTCCGGGAGGTCCACTAGTTCAGCTGTGTCTGCTGCAGGGGAGTCCTCCTGGGTACTTGTCTTGACCGCCGATTTGCCGGCAGCCTTGGTGCTGCGGGTGGACTTCGTTGCAGCGTCGCTGTCTGCTTCTTCGGAAGTCGAGACTGATTCGGATGACTGGTGCGCTGCTGAGGATTCAGTCGCAGTGCTCTTACGCGGAGTGCTAGCCGGAGCTTTGGCAGCAGAATTTTTGGCGGTGGCCTGCTGAGTGGCACCATCATTGGCCGCTGCCGTGTTCTTCGCAGGCGTGGTCTCCGCAACCTCCGTGGGCTCGACCGTTTTCCTGCGCCCTTCGGGGAAGAACAGATCTACGGGACGCGCAACCGCTGTGCCGTTGCCCGCCCCGTTTGCACTGGCGGAACTCGGAATCAGTGCGCCAAGACCGCGGCCTAAGCCCCGTCGCTTCTCGCTCATGGGTAAATCCCTCCAGTGGTAGAGCGCGGCCTTGCCGCACCCCAGTTGTTGCAGTTCTTGAAGTTTTTAGCGTTCTGCTATTTCAGCAGCGGCTTCCAGGTAGGACAGGGCTCCACTGGATGAGGGGTCGTAAGTCATCACGGTCTGTTGGTAGCTCGGAGCTTCGGAGATCCGAACCGAACGCGGTACAACCGCCCCCAGGACTTGTTCCGGGAAGTGCTGGCGGACCTCGGCGGCAACCTGGGCAGCCAGGTTGGTTCGGCCGTCATACATGGTCAGGAGGATAGTGGAAACCACGAGGTCAGCATTGAGGTGTTTCTGGATCATCTCGATGTTCTTGAGGAGCTGGCTCAAGCCTTCCAGTGCGTAATACTCGCACTGGATCGGGATAAGCACTTCGCTCGCCGCGCAGAACGCATTGACAGTCAAGAGTCCGAGGCTGGGAGGGCAATCGATGAAGATGTAGTCCAGGCGTTCCTCGCCCTTCTTCTCACGCGCCTTCGCGTAGACATCAATAGCCCGACGCAGCCGCTGCTCACGGGCCACCAAGGACACAAGCTCGATTTCCGCACCTGCCAAGTGAATGGTTGCGGGGGCGCAAATGAGGTTGCCGATATCAGGGCACTGCGCCACCACGTCCGCCAAGGGGACATCATTGATCAGGACATCGTAGATGCTGTCCACATCCGCGTGGTGCTCAATACCCAATGCAGTGGAAGCATTGCCCTGCGGATCGATGTCGATCACCAGAACGTTCAGTCCGGCAGCGGCAAGGGCCGCGGCGATGTTCACCGTAGTGGTGGTTTTGCCTACGCCGCCCTTTTGGTTGGACACCGTGAATATGCGCGTCTTTTCGGGACGCGGCAACTGGCGTCCCACAAGACGCTCGCGTCGGCGGGTTTCGTGCGCAAGCTCCCGCGCTATAGGGCTTGAATCGTCTATGGCATCGATGATGTTCGCTCTACCCGTAGACGTTGTTTCACGTGAAACAAGCACAGGAGAAGAGCCCGAGACTTGTTTGGGTTGATTAAGCAAGAAACCCGATGTGGCGGTACCAGCCCCAGCGAGAGAACGCGCCGACCCCAAGGACACGAACGGCGGTATCCGTTGCGTGGAGGCTTCGCTACTGGTCACTGGGGCACACTCACTCTCGTTCAGCTATTTTTGCTGCCGTTGACTAGCCTAACTGCTTACCCCGGCAGACTGTGGCCGCCGGGCCTACCCTAGGCCTTCTTTTGGGACTTGTTTACAACGATGCGTACTACAGTGGTGGGTTCGTCGAGGAGGTTGTCGCCGACCGTGACTACAGATGTCTGAACGCCCCCCAGTTTGCGGATGACCTTCGCTGCTTTTTCGATCTCCTCAACCGCAGTGCGGCCCTTGATGGCCACCACTTCCCCCCGCCCGCCAAGCAGGGGAATGGTGAGGCCCGCGAGGTTACTCAGTGCGGATACCGCCCGAGCCGTCACCACATCAGCCTCCACATGGCCCACCGCAAGTTCAGCGCGGGTCCTCATGACCGTCACGTTGTCCAGGCCCAGATCATCGACGACTTCCTGCAGCCAGATCACCCTGCGCTCCAGCGGTTCGATCAGGGTGAGTTCCAGGTCCGGGCGAGCGATGGCGAGGCAAAGGCCCGGCAGTCCAGCACCACTGCCGACGTCGGCAACATGGCTTCCCTGCGCGATCTCACTTTCAATGACGGCACAGTTGAGGACATGCCGCCCCCACAGGCGGGGAATCTCCCGGGGCCCAATAAGCCCGCGCTCGGTTCCCGAGGTGGCGAGGTGTTCCACATACCGTTTTGCGAGATCCAGGCGGTCGCCAAAAATCTTTTCAGCTGCCAGAAGCTCAGCTGCCGTGATGTCAACCATGATTAGCGAATCAGCAATTCTCTAGTCTGCGGATACAACAATGTGGCGGCCGGCGCCTTCGCCCTCGGACTCGCTCACGAGACCAAGGTCTGCGACGGCGTCGTGGACGATCTTCCGCTCGTACGCACTCATGGGTTCGAGGGCAACAGCCTCGCCGGTCTTCTTCACGGCCGCCGCTGCATCCTCGGCAACCTTCTGGAGGTGGCCTGTGCGTTCCTGCCGGTAGCCGTTGATGTCCAGCACCAACCGGGACCGGTTTTCCGTCGCGGACAGCACGGAGAGCCGGGTCAGTTCCTGCAGGGCTTCGAGGACTTCGCCGTCCTCACCCACAAGGCTGTCCAGGGTGTCGGACTCTTCCTCGGTGACAATGGAGATGTAGGTGCGGCCGTTGCGGACTTCAATGTCAATGTCGCCGTCAATGTCTGCAATGTCCAGCAGCTCCTCGAGGTAATCCGCCGCAACGTCCCCCTCTTCCTCGAGCCGGCTGGCCGAGGATACCTTGGGGGCGGAGCTGTCCTCGGCCGCGGACTCGTCCTGATCGTCGATGATCTCTTCGGAAAGGGCGTGTTCGGTACTCTCGGCTGACATTACTTCTTCTTCCTGTTCTTGCGTTGTGGCTGGATGCGCTGGCTCTTGGCTTGCGCCACTGCAGCGGCGGCAGCTGCCGCGTCGGCGTCCTCGTCCTTCTTGCCGCTCAGGATCGAGAGGGCAGGGAGTCCCTTGGCGGCACGGCGCTCGGCGAGGGCCTTGGCGGCGGGGGATCCCGGCGTCGGCATGCGGCGAATGACGAAGAACTGCTGGCCCATGGTCCACAGGTTGGTGGTGGTCCAGTAGATCAGGACACCGATGGGGAAGTTAATGCCGCCGACACCGAAGACGATGGGCAGGATGTAGAGCATCATTTTCTGCTGGCGCATGAATGGGCTGGCCATGGCTTCTTCAGACATGTTCTTGGCCATGATCTGCTTCTGCGTGATGAACTGCGAGGCGGTCATCGCCAGGATCATCAGGATGGAAAGGATCCAGACTGCCACCTGGTTTCCGTCGCCGCCATGCAGCAGGGAGGCGGAGAGGGTGGCACCAAAGATGGTGGAGTCATCGAACTGCACAACCTGCTCGTGGCTCATGGCCCCGATCCCGTTACCCGCGGCTGCTGCGCCGCTGATGCCGGACAGCACGGTGAAGAGCGCGAAGAAGAACGGCATCTGGATCAGCATGGGCAGGCACGCAGAGAACGGGTTGGTTCCGTGCTTCTTGTACATGGCCATCTGTTCCTGCGCCATGGCCTGGCGGGACAGCTGGTCAGTTTTGCCCTTGTACTTGTCCTGCAGCTTCTTCAGGTCAGGCTGCAGCAGCTGCATGCCGCGCTGCGCCTTGATCTGCTTGACGAACACCGGGATAAGGGCGGCGCGGATCACGAGCACCAGGCCGATGATGGACAGAGTCCAGGTCCAGCCGGAGGCCTCCGGCATGCCAATGGTGCTCAGGCCCTCGTGGAAGCCCACCATGATGATGGACACCAGCCACTTGAACGGAAACATGATTGTTTCAAAGAAGTCCATACTTATCCCTATTCGTCAGGCCGCGGTGCGGCCTTCTCCATCAGTCCGAGCAGCCAAGTACTTGTCCGGGTTGTTCAGCACAACAATTGTGGGGGTCTGGCTTACAGGCCATTCCCGGTGGCCGGCGGGGACGTGGTCCACACCACCGGCATTCCATGGATGGCAGCGGCCGAGGCGGCGGACAGCAAGCCAGCTCCCCTTGACGGCACCATGGACGGTAATCGCTTCAAGGGCATAGGCCGAGCATGAAGGAAAGAATCGGCAGACCTGACCATACAAGGGAGAGATCACCTTGCGGTATGCGGTCAGCAGAAGAATCAGGATGTTGCGGGGCAGGTTCCAGAGGAACCTCCCGGCAGCGGCAGCAGCAGGACGGAGATAGGTGACGACGACGGCGGTGGCGTTACGCACGCGTGGTCCCCTCCTGTGTTGTACCGGCCGAACCGTTAGCAGCAGCCCGTGCAGGGCGGCCGGCCAGCCGGGTCATAGTCGCTGCCAGTGCGGCGTTGTAATCCGACAACAGCTGATCCCAGCTTGCGGACGCGGACGCAGGAAGCGCCCGGACCACTATGGCAAACCCGGTACCGTACTCGCGCAGCGAGACAGCACCTGCTTCTCTCAGTCTCCTCTTAACGAGGTTCCTGACCACAGCGTTCCCGACACCTTTGGAAACGATGAACCCGATCCGGCTGGGTTCGTCAGCAGCAATGGCTGCCGTATATAACACTACGTTCCGGCGTCCATTGCGGACACCGGAACGTACAGTTGTTGAAAAATCGGTTGCAGTCCTCAAACGGTTACGGGTGGCCAGCACCTTAAACTCGCAAAGAAATGTCTACCGACGAGTCAGTTATTTAGGCCGACAGCTCGGTACGGCCCTTGCCACGACGGGCTGCCAGGATGGCGCGGCCGGCACGGGTACGCATACGAAGGCGGAAGCCGTGCTTCTTGGCTCGACGGCGGTTATTCGGCTGAAAAGTCCGCTTGCTCACGTTAGTTACTCCAGTGGATCAAAGGTGCGCCCACCCGATCAGTAAAGGGGAAGAACTGGCCGACGCTAAGTTTTGTATATGCACGCTTCCCCCGGCTGCTCAAACGCACTGCGCCTGAGAGATTCAGATGGGGCCAAAAAGCGGACACAAAGGACTTCACAACGTTAGGGCAATTTAAGCCCCTGAGTCAAACCGGAGCAGGGCTCGCTCTCCATCCACAACTGTGGCCAACCGGCCCCTTCAGCCTGTGGATGAAGTGGCTCACAAGGCCGCTTTGAGAACAACACCCGTGTAATTATCCACAAGCTACTTGCCAGCTATCTTCTAGGCTTTTCATCCCCTAGAGTTGCCCAGTAGCCGATTATCCACGTGCTGTGCATAACCCTGTGGATGAAGCTGAACCCATCCTGGTTTAAGACTCGCGGCTGCAGGCAATGCAGGCAAAGCAAGTTTTGAGGGAACCGGTTGATGACAGTAGACGAAGCAAACCACGCCAATACTGTCGGAAGTTCCTGGCGGCGCGTTGTCACTCTGATGGAGCAGGACCACCGCGTTACACCTCGCCAGCGCGGCTTTGTCATCCTGGCCCAGGCCCAGGGCCTGATCGGTTCCACCCTGCTGGTTGCCGTGCCCAACGAACTCACCCGCGAGGTGCTGCAGACCCAGGTCAAGGATGCCCTGGATGACGCCCTGCACAACGTGTTCTCCGAAGACATCCGCTGTGCCATCGACGTGGACACGGATCTGGTGCCTGTCCATGTAGAGCCGGAACCCGTCGTCGAACCTTCCTACTCGGCCGACCAGCTCATCGAGCAGAAGCCGCAGCCCATGCTGCCCAGCACCTCGCACGAGTTCGGCCGGTTGAACCCCAAGTACGTCTTCGACACCTTTGTGATCGGTTCCTCCAACCGCTTCGCCCACGCCGCCGCCGTCGCAGTGGCCGAGGCGCCGGCCAAGGCCTACAACCCGCTGTTCATCTACGGCGACTCCGGCTTGGGAAAGACACACCTGCTGCACGCCATCGGGCACTACGCCCGCCGCCTGTACAGCGGCATCCGCGTCCGCTACGTCAATTCGGAAGAATTCACCAACGACTTCATCAACTCCATCCGCGACGATGAAGGCGCCAGCTTCAAAACCACTTACCGCAACGTGGATGTCCTGCTGATCGATGACATCCAGTTCCTGGCCGGCAAGGACCGGACCCTGGAGGAGTTCTTCCACACCTTCAACTCGCTGCATAACAACAACAAGCAGGTGGTCATTACCTCCGACCAGCCGCCCAAGCTGCTCGCCGGATTCGAAGATCGCATGAAGTCCCGCTTCGAATGGGGCCTGCTGACGGACATCCAGCCGCCGGAGCTTGAGACCCGTATCGCCATCCTGCGCAAGAAGGCCCTTAGCGACTCTCTCTCCGCGCCGGATGACGCACTGGAGTACATCGCGTCCAAGATTTCAAGCAATATCCGGGAACTCGAAGGCGCCCTGATCCGCGTTACCGCGTTCGCCAGCCTGAACCGGCAGCCCGTGGATGTTGCCCTGGCCGAAATGGTCCTCAAGGACCTCATCACCGACGACGGCGCCCAGGAAATCACCTCAAGCCAGATCCTCACGCAGACTGCGGACTACTTCAAGCTCAGCATGGAAGAGCTCTGCAGCAAGTCGCGCACCAGGACCCTGGTTACCGCCCGCCAGATCGCCATGTACCTGTGCCGGGAGCTGACGGACATGTCCCTTCCCAAGATCGGCCAGGAACTCGGCGGCCGCGACCACACCACCGTGATCCACGCGGACCGCAAGATCCGCGAACTGATGGCCGAGCGCCGTGTGATCTACAACCAGGTGACAGAGCTGACCAACCGGATCAAGCAGCAGCAGCGCGATTCCTGACGGCGCCTCTATACCTTATTAACAGGTGCATGTGGATAAGCCTGTGGATAGTTAAGGGGACAACCGCGGCTAATGGGCTTAAAACCCTTAAGCCGCCTGTGGATTCGAAAAATCGCGAAAAATGTTGTCCCCATCCACACCCTGTTTAAACCTGCTCCACCCACAACCCATGAACAGGGCTTAACCGCCGGATCCTGCGGCCGGAGAAGGTTATCCACAGTTTCCACAGCAGTTATTAACACTACTAATCCCAAAAAATTGAAGTCCCTCAAATAACAACTTCGATTCCCGCCCCGCACCGAGGGGGCCGAGGGCCCGGAGGACCTTGCGTTGCAGGATGGGGGATGGGTTAATCGCTGATCTTCCGGCTAAGCTGTCAGCAGCGCTCCCATCCTTGGGTTTCTGCGTGGTCCAGGCAGCACGGACCATGCAGGTTCAGGTGTCGGGACAACTCCTTTCGGGGCTTCCTGCGGGAAGTTTCCGGAACACCATCGCAGCAGCAATGAAAGGCGGCACCCTTCCGTGAAGTTCAGAGTCGATCGGGACGTCCTGGCAGAAGCCGTCACCTGGACAGCCCGTTCGTTGTCTCCGCGGCCGCCCGTTCCCGTCCTTTCCGGCCTTCTTTTGAAAGCCGAAGCAGGCACGGTCAGCCTCTCGAGCTTCGATTACGAGACTTCCGCGCGCCTCGAAATCGCCGCTGACGTACGGGACGAAGGCACGATCCTGGTTTCCGGCCGCCTGCTCGCAGACATCTGCCGGAGCCTGCCGTCGGCTCCGGTCGACGTCGAGACTGATGGCAACAAGGTCACGCTCACCTGCCGCCGAAGCAGCTTCCATCTGGCCACCATGCCCGAAGCTGAATACCCGCCACTTCCGGCACTCCCCACCGTCAGCGGAACCGTGCCCGGTGACTCATTTGCCCAGGCCGTCTCCCAGGTGATCATCGCTGCCAGCAAGGATGACACCCTCCCCATCCTCACTGGCGTTCGGATGGAGATCGAGGATGACCTCATCACCCTCCTCGCCACAGACCGCTACCGGCTCGCGATGCGTGAGGTGCCGTGGAAGCCCGTGACCCCAGGGATCTCAACCAGTGCCCTGGTCAAGGCAAAAACCCTGAACGAAGTAGCCAAGACCCTCGGCAACAGCGGCGACATCCATCTCGCCCTCGCAGATGACGACACCCGTTTGATCGGGTTCGAAAGCGGCGGCCGAACCACCACCTCGCTGCTGGTGGACGGTGACTACCCGAAGATCCGCTCGCTCTTCCCGGATTCAACCCCCATCCATGCAACGGTCCAGACCCAGGAACTCGTGGAAGCCGTACGCCGTGTGTCCCTGGTGGCTGAACGCAACACCCCTGTCCGCCTTGCCTTCACCCAGGGCCTGCTGAACCTTGATGCCGGTACCGGTGAGGACGCCCAAGCTTCCGAGGAACTGGAAGCACAGCTTTCCGGTGAGGACATCACGGTGGCGTTCAACCCCCACTACCTGGTGGAAGGCCTCACCGTGATTGAAACCAAGTTCGTCCGGTTCTCCTTCACCACGGCTCCGAAGCCTGCCATGATCACAGCCCAGGCAGATGCCGACGGCGAGGACCAGGACGACTACCGTTACCTCGTGATGCCGGTCCGCCTCCCCAACTAGTCCGCACCGCCACCCCGCAAGCCCGGCGAGGGAAACCGGCGGCGTGGGCCCAGGCAGTTGTTGTCGTTCCGGGCCCCAAAACGACAACCGACACCCAATGCAGAAAGAGAACCCGCATCGTGCATATCGGACTGATCGGCCTTGGCAAAATGGGATTCAACATGCGCGAACGCCTGCGTAAGGGCGGTGTGGACGTCACCGGCTATGACCGGAACCCGGACGTCACCGACGCCGGCTCCATCGATGAGCTCCTCGCCGCAGTTCCCAGCCCGCGGCTGATCTGGGTCATGGTCCCCGCGGGTGACATCACGGACGCCGTCATCAAGGAACTCAGTGAAAAGCTGAACGAGGGCGACCTCGTGATTGACGGCGGCAACTCTCGGTTCACCGAAGACCAGAAACACGGGGAACTCCTGGCCGCCAAGGGCATCCGGTTTGCGGACTGCGGCGTTTCCGGCGGCGTGTGGGGGCTGCAGAACGGATATGGGCTGATGGCCGGCGGCGACGCGGCGGACATCGAACGGGCACTTCCGGTGTTTGACGCCCTGCGCCCCGAGGGTGAGCGAGAGGACAGCTTTGTCCATGTGGGCGGTGTCGGCGCCGGACACTACGCCAAGATGGTGCACAACGGCATCGAGTACGGCCTGATGCAGGCGTATGCCGAGGGCTACCAGCTGCTCGCTTCCAAGGACATCATCACCGATCTGCCCGGAACTTTCCGCGCCTGGCAAAAGGGCACAGTGGTCCGTTCGTGGCTGCTGGACCTCGCCGTCAAGGCACTGGATGAGGATCCAGGACTGCAGAACATTGACGACTACGTCGAAGACTCGGGCGAGGGCCGGTGGACCGTGGAGGAAGCCATTGCCAACGCCATTCCGGCGCCCGCGATCACGGCCGCACTGTTCGCACGCTTCGAGTCCCGGGAAGACAGTTCCCCGGCCATGAAGATGGTGTCCGCACTGCGCCACCAGTTCGGCGGACACGCAACCCGTCCCGCAAAGTAGCCACCACCGGGAACCTCAGCGGTTCCCAGAATTGCCGAACCCCGCGTGTATCTAGAACACCTTTCCCTGACTGACTTCCGCAGTTACGCCCAGGTTGACCTTGCCCTGGGTCCGGGGGTCACCGTCCTGGTGGGATACAACGGCATCGGCAAGACCAACCTCATGGAGGCCATCGGTTACCTGGCCACTCTGAGTTCACACCGGGTCAGTTCGGACGGACCACTGTTGCGCTTCGGCACCGACCGCGCGCTGGTCCGGGCCCGGTTGGTCCGCGGCGGCCAGATTACGGTCCTGGAGCTGGAAATCAATGCCGGCCGGGCCAACCGTGGCCGCATCAATCGCAGCAACCCGGTGCGGGCCCGCGACCTGCTGGGAATCTGCCAGACGGTGCTCTTCGCCCCGGAAGACCTGGCACTGGTGAAGGGTGACCCTTCGAGCCGGCGCCGTTTCCTCGACGAGCTGCTCGCCAGCTTGATTCCGCACCACGCGGCCACGCGCAGCGACTACGACAGGGTGCTGAAACAGCGAAACGCGCTCCTGAAGTCCGCCCGTGCCGGCAAGTTCACCCCGGCGCATGAGGCAACACTGGATGTCTGGGACCAGCACATGGCCAAGGCGGGTGCCGAGCTGCTGTACGCCCGGCTTGAACTGGTGGAGCGGCTCCGGCCGCACCTTGCCCGGGCCTACGCCGAGCTGACCGATGCGACAAAGCCCGCTGACGCCGTCTACCGCTCCACGCTTCAGGACCAGATGGACGACGACGGCGCCCCCCTACTGCGGGATGCCGGCACCGCAGCAGGGGGTGCTTCGGCGGACGTGGGTGACCTGCGCCGGCTGACCGTGGAGCAGTTGACTGAACGGTACGTGCGCGCCTTCGGCGAATCGCGCCGGAAAGAACTGGAACGGGGCATCTCCCTGGTGGGCCCGCACCGGGATGAACTGGAACTGGTCCTGGGGCAGGCACCCGCCAAGGGCTACGCCTCGCACGGTGAAACGTGGTCCATGTGCCTTTCGCTGCGGCTCGCTTCCTACTACGTGATGCTGGACGATGCGCGTACCGGAGGTTCCGCACCCATCCTGATCCTGGATGACGTTTTCGCCGAGCTTGACGTCCAGCGCCGGCGTAAACTGGCGGCAATAGTCGCAGGCGCGGAACAGGTTCTGGTGACCGCCGCCGTCGACGCCGATATCCCGGAAGAGCTGTCCGGCCGGCGGGTGAAGGTCATCGCGGGAGGCATCGATGAATAGGGACGAGGAAAAAACCGGCGGCCGGCAGCCCGGCGGCTCTGACGGCCGCGTCCCGGACAGCATCGATGCGCCCCAGGCTGCACTGAACAGAATGCGGGAGGCCGCCGCAGCGCGCGGCGAAATCCGCCGGGCCGCAACGCGCCCCGGATCCCAAAAGGCAAAACGGGGAATCCGGGACACCCGCGGTTTCAGCCAGTTCCACGCCACTGGCCGCGATCCACTTGGACTCGGCAAGGTAGTGGGAAGGCTGGTGGCGGAACGCGGCTGGACGTCACCGGTTGCTGTCGGTTCCGTCATGGCAGAGTGGGCCACCCTGGTTGGACCGGAAATTTCGGCCCACTGCACCCCGGAAAGCTTCACCGACACCACGTTGCACGTCAGGTGCGATTCAACGGCCTGGGCCACGCAACTGCGGCTACTCAGCTCGAGCCTGCTGGAGAAATTCCGGGCGGAACTGGGCGATGGAGTGGTCACCAGCATCCAGGTCCTCGGACCCTCCGCGCCCAGCTGGCGCAAGGGCGGCCGGTCCGTCAACGGCCGGGGACCCCGGGACACCTACGGATAGTCCGCCGTCGAACTCTTGAAAATCCCCTGATAGGCGTGTAGCGCGCTGTAAGGGCCGGAGGGTGTATAGGCACCCGGACACGGGACTCCTCGGGCGCCCAAGGCGCGGTCTACGGCTTCCAGCAGGCACATTGCCGGCCATCCACGGCTCCGGAATGCGGGGTTACTGCCCTTTTCGCGGTAGAATCGTTGTAGATAACTGGGCGCGGGTGAAACGTTGACTGAGTCCGTTTTCCGCAGGCTTCCAGCACGCGGACATCGGGTTCCGCCATCAGCTAGTCACCGGCGCTATAAGTTTGTGCCTGCCGGCAGATGACAGTCCTGGGCAACCAGGGAAGGAATCGGCTGGCCATCATCGAGAACAGAGGAGTCGACAGCGCCTGTGGCTAACGACAATACAGATATTCTGGCAGTTGACCCCGCAGTCGAGGATGCCCGCACGCCTGACACCCCTGCAGAAGCTGCCACTCCGCGCGAATACGGCGCCAGCGACATCACTGTCCTTGAAGGACTGGAAGCGGTGCGGAAGCGCCCGGGCATGTACATCGGTTCCACCGGACCCCGCGGACTCCACCACCTGGTGTACGAAGTGGTGGACAACTCCGTGGATGAGGCGCTGGCCGGCTATTGCACACACATCGAGGTTGTGCTTCAGGCCGACGGCGGCGTGAAGGTAGTGGACGACGGCCGCGGTATTCCCGTGGACATGCACCCCACCGAGCACAAGCCCACCGTCGAAGTTGTGATGACCATCCTGCACGCAGGCGGCAAGTTTGGTGGCGGCGGCTATGCGGTATCAGGTGGCCTGCACGGCGTGGGTATTTCCGTGGTCAACGCCCTCTCCAGCAGGGTTGACACAGAGGTCCGCCGCCAGGGCCACGTCTGGCGGATGTCCTTCGCGGACGGTGGCAAGCCCCAGGGCAGCCTGGTCAAGGGTGAGGAAACGGACCGCACCGGAACCACCCAGACGTTCTACCCCGATGCCGAGATCTTCGAATCCACCGAGTTTGATTTCGAGACGCTGCGCGCCCGCTTCCAGCAGATGGCTTTCCTCAACAAGGGTTTGCGCATCACCCTGACTGACGAACGCACCTCGGCCAGCGACAGTGAAGCAGACGCCGACCTGGACCTCGACGCTGTCGTCACCGAGGGCGAAGTCAGTGCAGAGCACCGCACGGTGGTCTACCAGTACAACGAGGGCCTGCTGGACTACGTCAAGCACCTGAACTCCGGCAAGAAGGTCGAAGTTGTCCACGAGGACGTCATCGCCTTCGAGACCGAGGACAAGGAACGCAAGATTGCTCTGGAAATGGCGATGCAGTGGACCAACGCCTACTCGGAAAGCGTCCACACCTACGCCAACACCATCAACACCCACGAGGGCGGTACCCACGAGGAGGGCTTCCGCGCTGCCATGACGTCCCTGATCAACCGCTACGCGCGCGAAAAGGGGATCATCAAGGAGAAGGACGACAACCTCACCGGCGACGACATCCGAGAGGGCCTCACCGCCGTCATCTCGGTCAAGCTCGCTGAACCCCAGTTCGAAGGCCAGACCAAAACCAAGCTCGGCAACTCGGAGGTAAAGGGCTTCGTTCAGCGTGTTGTCACCGACGGGCTCGGCGACTGGCTGGAACGCAACCCCGGCCCTGCCAGGGATGTCATCCGCAAAGCCATTTCGGCGGCCCAGGCGCGCATGGCGGCCCGCAAAGCACGGGACAACGCGCGCCGAAAGAGCCCGCTGGAATCCTTCGGCATGCCCGGCAAGCTGTCCGACTGCTCCTCCAAGGATCCGGAGAAGTGCGAGGTCTACATCGTGGAGGGTGACTCGGCAGGAGGATCCGCCAAGCGCGGCCGGAACCCCGAGACCCAGGCTATCCTTCCGCTGCGCGGCAAAATCCTAAACGTGGAGCGTGCCCGCCTGGACAAGGCCCTGGGCAACGCTGAGGTCCAATCCATGATCACGGCTTTCGGTACCGGTATTGGCGAGGACTTCGACCTCGCAAAGCTGCGGTACCACAAGATCGTCCTGATGGCCGATGCCGATGTGGACGGCCAGCACATCACCACCCTGCTGATGACGCTGCTGTTCCGCTACATGCGCCCGCTGATCGAAAACGGCTACGTGTACCTGGCGCAGCCGCCGCTCTACCGCATCAAGTGGTCCAACGCCGCCCACGACTACGTCTACAGCGACAGGGAACGCGATGCGAAGCTGGTTGCCGGCCAGGCAGCCGGACGCCGCATCCCCAAGGACAACGGCATCCAGCGCTACAAGGGCCTCGGCGAGATGGATTACACCGAACTGTGGGACACCACCATGGATCCGGACCACCGCACGCTGCTGCAGGTCACCATGGATGACGCCCTCGCCGCGGACCAGATCTTCTCCGTCCTGATGGGCGAGGACGTGGAATCACGCCGTAACTTCATTCAGCAGAACGCCAAGGACGTCAGGTTCCTGGATATCTAAGCGCACGTCCTTCGCATATTCCAGAGCTGACATATACCTGAAACGGAAATAGAAAATGAGCGACGAAACACCCGAGAGCCCGGACACCGAGGCCGGGAACCCGGACACCGTTCTAGAAGGCGACGTGCTGGTGGACCGCGTGGAGCAGGTGGACCTGCAGACGGAAATGCAGCGGTCCTACCTGGACTATGCCATGGCCGTCATCGTGGGCCGGGCCCTCCCGGATGTCCGGGACGGCCTGAAGCCGGTCCACCGCCGCGTGCTGTACGCCATGTTCGACGGCGGCTACCGCCCGGAGCGTTCCTTCAACAAGTGCGCCCGCGTGGTGGGCGAGGTCATGGGCCAGTATCACCCCCACGGCGACACCGCGATCTACGATGCCCTGGTACGCCTCATCCAGGACTGGACCATGCGCTACCCGCTGGCCCTCGGCCAGGGCAACTTCGGCTCCCCGGGCAACGACGGCGCTGCTGCGCCCCGTTACACCGAGACCAAAATGGCACCGCTTGCCATGGAAATGGTCCGGGACATCGACGAGGAAACGGTCGATTTCCAGGACAACTATGACGGCAAGAACCAGGAACCCACCATCCTGCCGGCCCGGTTCCCCAACCTGCTGGTCAACGGGTCCTCAGGCATCGCCGTCGGTATGGCCACCAACATTCCGCCGCACAACCTCCGCGAGGTAGCCGACGGCGTGCAGTGGTACCTGTCCAACCCCGGAGCCAGCCGCGAGGAACTGCTGGAAGAGCTTCTGCTGCGGGTCAAGGGACCGGATTTCCCCACCGGCGCCACCATCCTCGGCCACAAGGGCATCGAGGATGCCTACCGGACCGGCCGCGGGTCCGTCACCATGCGCGCCGTGGTGAACGTGGAGGAACTTCAGGGACGTACCTGCCTCGTGGTCACGGAACTGCCGTACCAGGCCAACCCGGACAACCTGGCCATCAAAATCGCCGAACTGGTCAAGGACGGCAAGATCCAGGGCATCGCCGACCTGCGCGATGAAACGTCCGGCCGCACCGGCCAGCGCCTGGTCATCGTGCTGAAGCGCGATGCCGTGCCGAAGGTGGTGCTGAACAACCTCTACAAGCACACCGAACTGCAGAGCAACTTCTCCGCCAACATGCTGGCCATTGTTGACGGTGTTCCGCGGACCCTGAGCCTGGATGCCTTCATCCGGCACTGGGTGACCCACCAGATGGATGTCATTGCCCGGCGTACCCGGTACCGCCTGCGTAAGGCCGAGGAAGAGGCCCACATCCTGCGGGCGCTCCTCAAGGCACTGGACATGCTGGACGAAGTCATCGCCCTGATCCGCGCTTCCAACACCACCGAGGCAGCACGCGACGGACTGATGGAACTGCTGGACATCGACGAGCTGCAGGCCCGGGCCATCCTGGACATGCAGCTGCGCCGCCTGGCCGCTTTGGAACGCCAGAAAATCCAGGACCGGCATTCTGAGCTTGAAGCGCTCATCGCCGAGTACAACGAGATTCTTGCCTCCGAGCAGCGCCAGCGCGAAATCATCAGCAACGAGCTTGGTGAAATCGTGGCGAAGCACGGTGATGACCGGCGCACCAAGATCCTCATGGGCTACGACGGTGACATGTCCATGGAAGACCTCATCCCCGAAGAGGAGATGGTTGTTACCATCACCCGCGGCGGTTACGTCAAGCGCACCCGGAGCGATAACTACCGCTCCCAGCAGCGCGGCGGCAAGGGCATCAAGGGTGCCCAACTTCGCGGCGACGACGTAGTGGAGCACTTCTTCGTCACCACCACGCACCACTGGCTGCTGTTCTTCACCAACCTCGGCCGCGTCTACCGTGCCAAGGCGTATGAGCTGATGGAAGCAGGCCGCGATGCGAAGGGCCAGCACGTCGCCAACCTCATGGCCTTCCAGCCGGACGAACACATCGCCCAGGTCCTGGACCTGAAGGACTACCAGCAGGCACCCTACCTGGTTCTCGCCACCAAGCGGGGCCTGGTCAAAAAAACCCGGCTGGAGGACTACGACACCAACCGCTCCGCGGGCGTGATCGCCATCAACCTCCGCGACGGCGACGAACTGGTATCCGCCCAGCTGGTCTCGGAAACTGATGACCTGCTGCTGGTGTCCCGCAAGGGCCAGTCCATCCGCTTCACCGCCACCGAGGACGCCCTCCGCCCCATGGGCAGGGCAACCTCCGGCGTTACCGGCATGAAGTTCCGGGAGGAGGACGAACTGCTGGCCGCCAATGTGGTGACCGATGGCTCCTTCGTATTCATCGTGACCGACGGCGGCTACGCCAAGCGCACTGCGGTGGAAGAATACCGCCTGCAGGGACGCGGCGGCCTGGGCATCAAGGTGGCCAAGCTTGCCGAAGGACGCGGCGACCTGGTGGGAGCGCTGATCGTCCAGGAAGAGGACGAGGTGCTGGTGGTCATGGAGGGTGGCAAGGTTGTCCGTTCCTCCGTCGCCGGCGTCCCCGCCAAGGGACGCGACACCATGGGCGTCATCTTCGCCAAGCCGGACAAAAACGACCGGATCATCGAAGTGGCGCGCAACAGCGAACGCGGTCTTGAGGGCGAGGAATCGCTGGAGGATGACGTAACGTTGGCTGAAGATGGCGGTTCCCCGGAGGAAGCCGCAGAGTCAGCAGTGGCAGAAGAATCACCGGCCGTTGAGTCAGAGAACGCCTCGGGCGACGCTGAGCCGAACGAAGACAACACGGAGGTAACGAGTGAGTAATCCGGACTCATTTCCCAAGCCGAACACTTCTGTTCCCGACGGAAGCCGGCCCTCGGCTGCGCCCCGCGTGAACGCTCCTGTTCGTCCCCAGCAGCGCCCGGCGGCGCCTGCGGCTGCTCCGGGCCAGCGGCCCGCCCAGGCTGACCGCCCGACGTCGGGCCAGCCGGCCCCGCGCACGGCCCCGGGAAGTCCCGTACAGGGTCAGCGCCCCGTGCAGGGCCAGCCCGGCCAGCGTCCCGCCCAGGGAAGCCCTGCGCAGGGAGCCCCCGGGCTGGTGAAGCCGGCACCGAAAGCCAAGGTTCGGCGCGCCCGGCTGCTGGTCAGCAAGGTGGATCCCTGGTCCGTGCTGAAGATGGCGTTCCTGCTGTCAGTGGCGCTGGGAATCGTCACCGTTGTTGCTGCCATCGTTCTGTGGACCGTCCTGGACCTCACGGGCATCTTCGACCAGGTGGACAGCCTGCTGGGCACCCTTGCCGGCTCTGAGGGCGGTGGCTTCGAGTTGAAGAAGGTTGCTTCACTGGGCCAGGTGGCTTCCTTTGCCACCATTATCGCCGTGGTGAACGTTGTCCTGCTGACTGCGCTCTCCATGCTCTCTGCTGTGCTCTACAACATCGCTGCCACCCTGGTGGGCGGCATCGGCGTCACCCTCACCGACGATTAGGTCCGTCGTTTTCACCGGCGAAATCCCGGTGGAAACGCCCGATTTGAGATCGGGCCGGGATGTGCTGTAAAGTCATGTCTCGGCCCGATGAGGTATCGGGGCGTATAGCTCAGGCGGTTAGAGCGCTTCGCTGATAACGAAGAGGTCCCAGGTTCAAGTCCTGGTACGCCCACGGAACCTGTGCAGGTTCAAGTGGAGGTTTGGTTCGCATCACTGCGGCCGGACCGGAACGGGGAGCATGTGAAGAAGTTGCTTGTACTGGCAGCTGCAATCGCAGGCGTCCTGGTCTACCGGAAAGCACAGGAATCCGAAGCCCGGAAAACAGTCTGGAGCAAGTCAACCGATACGGTTGACTAGGCCGGACGCCTGGTCCGGGGGCTGGTCAGCAGCCCCCTGGTTCTAGGGTATGATGGACGGGTTGCTTCTTATGGGGGCATGGCGCAATTGGTAGCGCACCTGCTTTGCAAGCAGGGGGTTCGGGGTTCGAGTCCCCGTGCCTCCACCATAAGAAAGTCCCGGTTAGCGTATAACGCTGGCCGGGACTTTTGCTTTGCCCCGCAGCCGCCGACATTAGGGTTGGACAGTGAACTTTTTTCTCGCGGCCCTTGGAGTGCTGGGCGTTGCGTCCTCCGGCCCCCTGATAGCTGCCACGCTGGGGGCTACCAGCGTCAGCGCGCTGGCCATAGCGTTCTGGCGGAATGCCATCGGCGCCGCGGTCATGGCGACTCCCACCCTCGTTCGGGAGCCGGCCCAGTTCGGCAGGGTGACCAAGCCGGAATTCGGCTGGTCCGTGCTGGCCGCCGTCGCACTGGCCCTGCACTTCGCCTGCTTCATCACGTCGCTGCAACTGACGTCCGTCGCCGCAGCCACAGCCCTGGTCTGCCTCCAGTCGGCCTGGATCGCCGTCTTCCAGCTCTTCCGGGGCACCCGGCACCGCTGGCAGGTGCTGGCCGGGCTGGGCATCGCCTTTGGCGGCGTTGTGGCCATTACGGGGTTCGACATGGGATCGTCCCCGGAAGCCCTCTTGGGCGACCTGCTGGCGATGGCCGGCGGCGCTCTGGCCGGACTCTACACTTTGGCCGGAGGCAAGGCCCGGCAGAGTATGACCACGGGTACGTACACCACGCTGTGCTACGGCATGTGCGCTGCGCTGGTGGCCGTGCTTGCCTTGCTGGGCGGCCAGCCGCTGGTGGGCTTCGAGGCAGCCGGATGGCTCGGCATTGCCGCCATCACCGTGTGCGCCCAACTCGTAGGCCATACCGCCTTCAACCACCTGCTGGCCACCATGAGTCCGCTCCTGGTGTCGATGATCATCCTGCTGGAAATCCCCGGGGCGGCCCTTCTCGCAGCCCTGTTCCTGGAGGAGGTGCTCCCGGCCGGCACGTACGCCGGACTGGCGCTCATCCTGGTGGGGCTCGCCGTCGTCGTCCTCGGGCAAAAGCCCGGGAAGGCAGCATGGCGGGGACGAGGCAAAAGTACAGGCAACGCTGACGGACCGCCGGAGCGTCCCCTGGCCGAACTGGGGACGGACTGACCCGCTGCTGGCTGCCGGGCCCCTACTGACCGCCGCGGCGGGCGGGCTGGGCCGTGTTGACCGTGTGGATGGCCCGCAGGAGCTTGGCCGGGAAGTACACCGAAAAGAACACCACCATGGGCGCCTTAAGGGCCATCTTCTTGACGTTGTGGGCCTTGTAGGTGCGGTCAAACCGGGTGACGTAGTAGCGGTAGTCCCGCGGTGAATCCTCCAGCCGGCGCGCGGACATCCCGGAAACCATCTGGGGACAGTAGTTGATCTTCAGGTCGTGGTCCGCCAGGTGCAGGGAAAGATCGATGTCCTCATGCATCTCATCCTTTTCATCCCGGCACGTCTCGGAGCGGATGATTTCCCAGGCAGAGGAACGGAGGGCCATGTTGGAGCCAAACAGGAAGTGGTACTGGTGTTTGGCCAGCTTCAGCATGAGCTGGCGCATCTTGTCATCGGCTTTGAGTCCGAAGCGGCGCATGGGCATGTCGTAGTAGACCACGGGCCCGGTGGCGGCCTGGACCGACTGCTCCAGGAAAGCCCGCTGTACCTGTTCCACCCAGTCAGGCTCCACCACGGAGTCGGCGTCGATGCGGCCCAGGATGTCGCCGGTGGCGTTGTCCAGGCCGAAGTTCCGGGTGGGAATGAGCCCCTGCTCCCGGTCCTGGCTCAGCAGGATGATGGGGCTCTCCGGATACTCCAGCTGCATCTGCCGCACAATGTCCGCAGTCCGGTCCTTCGACAGGTTATCCACCACGATGATCTCGTGGGCGGGGACTGACTGGTAGATGGCAGCTATGAGGCACTGCCGGATGACGCTTTCCTCGTTATATGCCGGGATAACAATTGATACGCGGGGCAGTTCTGCTGCGTCGTTCAAGGTATCCCCAGAGGATTGGTTGGCTGGCGTCAGTTCAAATCTAGCACCGATCAGATGCCCCGCCGGGAGGCCGGGATGCCGCGACGCAGAAGGGGCCCCGCCTACAAGGCGGGGCCCCTCACTGGAAACGTGGACTGCCGGGATTAAACGGTGCCCTTGTCCGCGGCGCCGCTGCTGGCGGCGATGTTGCGGGTGGCAGTCTTGGCATCCGTTGCCACCTGCGGCGTGCTGCTCGAAGCGTCCTCAGCAACGTGCTTGGCCTTGTCCGGGCCGTCTCCGGCCGTATCCTTGGCAGCACCAGCCTCTTCGGCGGGGGCACCGGTGGTTGCTTCGGGTACCTCATTGACCGTGGTGGCGGGAACCGGTGCAGGCGTGCCGGTACCTGTGACGGGTGACGGAGTCTTCCACGGGTCCTCGACGGGCTTGGAAGCCTTCCAGGCAGCCACACCGGCCGCAACCGCTGCGGCAATAACACCGAAGACCAGCCAGCCGCGCTTTTTCTGGGCCTTGGGCTCAGCGAGCTGGACGGTAGCCGTGCGGCCGGCCTGGGTGGCGGCTGCCTTGAGCTGCGTCCCGGTGGCCTGCGCCTGCTCCTGGATGGCGTGGATGATTCCGACGTCCCCAAGCTTTTGGGCTACGGCGTCGACGTGTGCCGGCGTGTTCTCGAGCGTGCGGTGCACCACTCCGGATGCCACACCGATCTGGTCCGACAGCCGGGGCAGATAATCAACCACGACGCGGTCCCGGGCATTAAGAATGACCGGTGTTGCCTTGTCCAGGGCCTCATGCAGCCGGGGCGAAGCACCCTCCACAGCGTCATTGATCCGGGGTGCAAGCTGCGCAAGTCCGTCCTGGATGCGCGGCGTAACAACGGCCACGCCGTCCGCAGCACGGTGTGCGGCAGTCTTGAGGCCTTCCTGGATCTTGGGAGATGCAGTATCCAGGCTGTGCTGCAGGCGGTCGACCGCTGCTTCCACACGGGGGGCCGCCCAATCCTTGGCATTCTCTACGGCGCTGGTGACTGACAGCTCAAGCTCACGGGCAATACGATCCGATTTCTTCACAACTACCTCCCGATTTAATGTGACGGTCTGTGGTTAGCCTACGTGCCTTGGTGTTCACCGGCTATTCTCCCTGCGGATTTTGGGCGGATTTCACCCAGCGCGGAACTGTTGCCACAGCCATCCCCACCCCGGACTGCCGTGAAAGAATGGGCCCTATGACTGCAATCGCAACCGCAAAAGCAACCATCCACACCAGCCTCGGCGACATCGTCGTTAACCTCTTCGGCAACCACGCGCCCAAGACGGTCAAGAACTTCGTTGGCCTGGCCACCGGTGAGCAGGCGTGGACCCACCCCGAGTCGGGCGAGGACAAGACGGGCACGCCGCTGTACGACGGCACCATCTTCCACCGGATCATCAAGGACTTCATGATCCAGGCCGGCGATCCGCTGGGCCGCGGCGTGGGTGGCCCCGGCTACCAGTTCGACGACGAAATCCACCCCGAGCTCAGCTTCAACCAGCCCTACAAGCTGGCCATGGCGAACGCCGGCATCCGGATGGGCAAGGGCACCAACGGTTCACAGTTCTTCATCACCACCATTCCCACCGACTGGCTTCAGGGCAAGCACAGCATCTTCGGTGAAGTGGCCGATGAGGAATCCAAGAAGGTTGTCGACGCCATCGAAGGCGTCCGCACCGGCATGGGCGACCGCCCGGTGGAGGACGTCACCATCAACAGCATCGACATCGAACAGCTGTAATCCCCACCCATGAGTTACGGAATTCCGTCGGCTGAGCCGTCCGCGCAGGTTCCGGTGTGCCCGCGGCACCCGGACCGGCCATCCTATGTGCGCTGCCAGCGGTGCGGGCGCCCCGCGTGCCCGGACTGCCAGCGGGCGGCCGCCGTCGGATTCCAGTGCGTTGACTGCGTCAACGAGACAAGGCGCACGACGCCGGAGGTCCGGACCGTCTACGGCGGCGCCGTGGCGTCCGGGAAACCTGTGGTGACGTACGTGATCATCGCCGTATGTGCACTGATGTACGCACTTCAGTGGCTCATTCCCGGCCAGGTGGTCTACGAACAGTTCGCCTACAACAATGTGTTTGCTACCCCTGAATACGGGGCGTTTGAACCTTGGCGGATGCTCACCGCAGCTTTCCTGCACTCCCCGGATTCCGTCCTGCACATTGCCTTGAACATGTACACGCTGTGGATCTTCGGCCAAGCCCTCGAACCACTGCTGGGCCGCGTCCGTTTCCTGGCGTTGTACCTCATCTCAGCAGTGGGCGGCTCGGTTGGTTACCTGCTCTTGAATCCCGTGCTGGTGCCCGGGCAAGGGCTGGTGGGAGTCGTAGGTGCTTCCGGTGCCATCTTCGGCCTCTTCGGGGCCATGCTGCTGGTGCAGCGCCACCGCGGCGGTGACACCCGCCAGCTCTGGGTGTTGATTGCGATCAACGGTGTGATCGGATTCCTGATCCCCCAGATCGCCTGGCAGGCGCACCTGGGTGGCCTGATTACGGGTGCTCTCTGCGCTGCAGTCCTTGCCTACACTCCCCGCGGGCCACGGCAGGGTTTCCTTCAGGCAGCAGGCCTGATGGCAGTGGTGGTGCTGCTGGCGGCGGCCAGCTGGGCCAAGATCTCCATGTAGCCCCCCAGCCCCCCAGCCCGAGCGGCCAGGGCAGGCGTCCTATCGAGAGGCCCCGACATCAAGGATGTCGGGGCCTTTTCTTATCCACAGGACTTATCCACAGTGTTGGTAACTTACACGGCTGTAGTTCATCTGGGAAAGGCAGCTTTCCCGTACGGCGGCGGGGATTCTGTGGCGCGCTTCCCCTTGAAATCCACATCTGTGGATAACTCTTGGGGATAGCGCTGTTATTAAGTGGAAAAAGAGGGCAAAATCAGGCGTTCTGTGGAGAAAGCCGTGGAGGACGGCCGCCAGCAGGTACCCCGCCAGGGGGTACGGATATCTTTCAACAGGTTTGTGCACAGTGTTAATAAGTGACAGCCGTGTAATCGTGTGTCTGTAATTGCCCGGTTCGCAGGGTGGGGAGAGCCGTCACTTCTCCGTAGGCCACGCGATTTCCACAATTGTGGATAAGTTGTGGGTATCCCGTTGTTGGTAAGTGGACAACGTGCCGTGGTGGTTGTGCCAAGCTAGGTGGCAGCCCCAGCTTTGGAGCAGCAGGTGCACCAGATGCTTACCTGCCAACCTTCCCGCCAGGAGAATCCATTGAGCGCCAGCACGCAGCACATCTTCCTCGACAAGCAGCATCCCGTCCTGTGGCGGACCCTCAACGGATTGGGTCTCAAAGTTCGGGAGGCCGCCGAGGCAGCAGGAGTGGACGAGAAGACAGTGGAACTACTGCACGTCCGGATATCGCAGCTCAACGGCTGCGCGTACTGCCTGGACGTGCATGTAAGGGACGCGCTGAAGGCCGGCGAGAGCGGACAGCGGCTGGCAGTGCTCCCCGCCTGGCGCGAGACAGCCCTCTTCTCCGAAAAGGAACGGGCGGCCCTCGCCTTGGCCGAAAGCATCACGGAGCTGCCGGACCACCGCTCACAGGCCCACGAGGAAGCATTCGCACGTGAGCACCTCACTGAGGAGGAATTCTCGGTCATCAGCTGGCTGTCCATCACCATGAACGCGTTTAACCGGATCTCCATCACCAGCCACCATCCCGTCCGCCGGGAACGCTAGGACCTCCGGCTCCCCACAGGTGCCCTGCTTATCCACAGGTCTTCCACACTGTTAATAACTGCATACGGAGGGCGTGATTGGCGGTTTCGTGCCAGCGGGGCGTTATGAAGCGTGGTTACCAAGCAAAGTCCGAAGTTTTCAACAGTGTGGATAACTTTCCCAACAGTTGGGGAAAACCGGTCAGGTGCGGTGGGCCGGCCAGATTCCTGAAGAACCGCGGCGGTGGCTGTCCAGCAGGTGCGTGTCCACCATCCCGACGGCTTCCATCAGGGCAAACATGGTGGTGGGGCCAACGAACGAGAACCCCTTCTTCCGCAATGCCTTTGACAGGGCAA
Organism: Pseudarthrobacter sp. NPDC058329; assembly: GCF_042879835.1. Lineage (NCBI taxonomy): Bacteria > Bacillati > Actinomycetota > Actinomycetes > Micrococcales > Micrococcaceae > Pseudarthrobacter > Pseudarthrobacter sp. NPDC058329. The sequence goes on along the minus strand of NZ_JBHVZR010000004.1, from coordinate 64,584 downwards.
TGGACTCGGCGGACTGGGTGGGGATCTCGGAATGGGCTGCAGGGCGTGGCGTATCGGCCGGTTTGAACTGCCAGACGAAGTCCACCAGGCCGCCTTCCCCGCGCAGTGCGAGCGTGGCCCGGGCATTGGTGACAGCTGAGCGGATCTTCAGCCGGTTCCTGACGATGCCGGGGTCCTGCAGCAGCCGTTCGACGTCGGCCTCGCTAAAAAGCGCCACAGCATCAGGGTTGAAGCCCGCAAAGGCAGCCCTGAAAGCCGGGCGCTTCCGAAGGATGGTGGCCCAGGAAAGCCCAGCCTGGAATCCCTCCAGGCAGATGCGCTCATAGAGCCCCTGTTCGTCGGTGACAGGCAGGCCCCACTCATTGTCGTAGTAGTCGCGCAGGAGCGGATCCACAGACGCCCACGCCGGCCGGGCCAGTCCGTCCTCACCAACCACCGCACCGCGCTCAGCAGGGCCGGGTTCAACCGCGCCGCGGTCAGGAACTATGAGCGCCACCTGGTGGTCATAAGGAAGCCGATGATCGCGATGCCGAAGCCGGCAACGATGTTCCACGATTCCCACGCCTGGACCGGCAGCTGGCCTTCACTGATGTAGAACGTGATGATCCAGAACAGGCCGATGATCATCAGGCCGAACATGACCGGCTTGAACCAGATGGGGTTGGGCTTGTAGGACTGCGACGTTGCCTGCTGGGGGGTGCTGGTGGTCTTCTTGCGAGGCTTTGACTCGGGCACGGGCTCTCCTTGGCGGGCTGAGGCAAGCTCGGCGTTCCGGGCTTGATATCCTGCAAGAAGGAAGTTGCCAGCGGTCTGCGCGATCTTGGTCAAATCTGGATTCTTACTAGCAGCCAATTCTAGCCGTAGTCACGGGTCACCAATGCCCATCGCACCCGCCCGGAGGAGGACCCGTGGTACTGCAGGAAAAGGCGAGGCCCGCCGCTGCGCCGGCTGCCGGCGTCGTCATTCTGCGCGGGACGGTCCAGGTTGTGGGTGAGCTGCTCATTACAGCCGGGATCATCCTCCTGCTCTTTGTCGCCTGGCAGCTGTGGTGGACCAACGTGGAGTCCGACGCCAAGCAGAGTGCCATCATCAAGGAGTTCGCCCAGGACCTCGGTGCCGCGGCTCCAGCCGCCCCGGAAGCGGCGGATGCTCCCGCAGCTCCCCCTGCCTCCGAAGATTTTGGTCCGCCGGTGGTTTCGGCGGCACCGGGCCATGCCGGCACCATCGGTATCATGTACATTCCCCGGTTCGGCGAAAGCTACACCCGGCCCATCGTGCAGGGAACCACCGGCGACGTGCTGGACACCTTGGGACTGGGGCACTACACCAACACGGCCATGCCGGGAGCGGAGGGAAACTTCGCTGTTGCCGGGCACCGCCAGACCCACGGCGCCGTCCTGGACAACATCCACACCCTGGTTCCCGGGGACAAGATCTACGTCCAGACCAAGGATGGCTACTACGTCTACGTGTTCCGCAACAACCAGATTGTGATGCCGTCGAGGACGGACGTCCTGGAGCCAGTCCCCACTCTTCCGGGCGTCACCCCCACGGAAAGCTTCCTCACCATGACCAGTTGCAATCCCCGCTTCGGGGCGGAAGAACGCATCATTGCTTATGCACTGCTGGACAGCTGGCGCCCTGCATCAGCCGGTCCGCCCGCTGAAATCGCGGCCCAGGTGGCCGCAGCGGTGGGAAGGGGGTGAGCATGTACGGCTGGATCTTCCGCAACTTGCCCGGCCCCCTGTGGCTGCGGATCGTCACCTCGCTGGTGCTCATCGCCGCCGCACTGGTATTGATGGTTCAATTCCTTTTCCCCTGGATGTCCGAATACACCGCATTCACCGACTCAACGATTGGTTCCGCAAGCCAGCCATGACCACAACCAAGATCCTCGTGGTGGATAACTACGACAGCTTCGTCTACACCCTGGTGGGGTACCTCCAGGAGCTCGGCGCCGAGACCACGGTGGTCCGCAACGACGACGTCACCCTGGCAGAGGCCATTGAACTGGCCGGCACCCGTGACGGCGTGCTGATCTCTCCCGGCCCGGGCAACCCTGCCGAAGCCGGTGTCTGCATCGAACTGATTAAGTGGTGCGGCGAAAACAGTGTGCCGATGTTCGGCGTGTGCCTGGGACACCAGGCCTTGGCGGAGGCTTTCGGCGGCAAGGTTACCCATGCCCCGGAACTGATGCACGGGAAGACCTCGCTGGTGGAGCATATTGGAACCAGCGTGTTCTCCGGACTCCCCTCCCCCGTCACGGCCACCCGGTACCACTCCCTCGCCGCGGTGCGGGACACGCTGCCGGACGTCCTGGAAGTCACTGCGGAAACCGCCACCGGAGTGGTGATGGGCCTCCAGCACAGAACCGCTCCCTTGTGCGGCGTGCAGTTCCACCCGGAATCCGTGCTGACCGAGGGCGGCTACCAGATGTTGGGGAACTGGCTCGAGTCCCTGGGAATGAAAGGGGCGGCTGCGCGGGCAGCCAAGCTGAGCCCCCTCATCCAGCGCTGATTACACACTGACCGGCCTGCTCAGCCCCTCCTGCGGGATGTCTCCGTAGGCGTCGGCGTGGGCGTTGGCGTCGGCGTAGCGGTGGGTGACGGCGGCGGAGGCGGCGCCTTGGCCACCACGATGGCCACCGTTTTGCCTTGTTCCACCGCGGCATTGACGGCGTCGCCCTGTTCCGTGACCCTGCCTGGTTCCACCTCCGCGTTCTCGGCCTCGGTGACGGCGGGTACCAAGCCCAATTCCTTCAGCGCCGCTTCCGCTTCTTCCCGGGTCCGTCCGCGCAGTTCGGGAACTGCCACCTTGCCCGTGGAGACCACCAGTTCAACGCTGGTACCCACACCCACGCTTTGCCCCGGGGCCGGGCTCGTGGTGATCACGATGCCGGCCGGGACGGTGGCGCTGTTGGCGGTGGTGGTTGAGGGTGCGCCCACCAGGCCGATCTGGCGCAGCATGTCACGGGCCGCAGCTTCAGTCTTGCCCGGCAGGGTGTCCGGAATTGTGACGGCGCTGGGCCCGTCGGAGATGTTCAGGACCACCTCGGAGCCGGGGTCCACCTCGACTCCCGAGGCGGGATCCGTTCCAATGGCGGTGCCCTTGGGCACGGTGTCGTGCTGCGAGCGGACGATTCGTGGCTCGAGGTCCGCACCGTAGAGCTCCTGCAGCGCGGCGGACTCAGTCATGGCGGCCACCACCGGAATGGGGATCTGCGGCGGGGGCGGCGCCGGGCGGTTGACCATGGTGTACAACCACAGTCCGCCGCCGGCCAGGACCAGGACCGTGAAGATCACGAGGGTGGTGATCCATGCCCGACGCCGGGACTTCTGGCGGGCGGTCCGCTCGCGTTCCGGGGGCAGGCCGAGGGGCAACTCATCCCGTGTGAAAGGTTCGTAGGCGGCGGGAGCGGTGTGTCCGTCGTCGTCCGCCAGGGCGTTGATGGCAGCGAGGCGGCCGGTGGGAGCGTCGTCCGGGAAGCTGGCGGCGGTCACCGCGAACGCCTCAGTGGCGGGGTCCGCGTAAGGAGTGGGGACATGGTCGTTGGGGTCGGTGGGAGCCTCGGACGCGGCGACGGCAGGGACAGGAACACCTGCGCGGGCAGCCCGCAGGGCGCGCATAAAAGCGGCGGCATCCTGGAACCTGTCATGGCGGTTCTTCTGGAGGGCTTTCGCCAGCACGGTGTCCAGCGCCGGGGAAATCTCCGGGTTCAGGCTGCTGGCCGGTGCCGGGATTTCCCGCACGTGCTGGTAAGCGACAGACACCGGGCTGTCACCGACAAACGGCGGGCGCGAGGTCAGCATTTCATACAGGAGGCAGGCGGCGGAGTAAAGATCGCTGCGGGCATCGACGGTTTCGCCGCGGGCCTGCTCCGGCGAAAGGTACTGTGCCGTGCCCACCACGGCCTGGGTCTGGGTCATGGTGGCCGAGGAGTCCGCAATGGCGCGGGCGATGCCGAAGTCCATGACCTTCACCGAATCGGTGCCTTCGCAGTACATCACGTTGGCCGGCTTGATATCCCGGTGCACAATGCCGGCTTTGTGGCTGTACTCCAGGGCTCCAAGTACGCCCAGGCAGTAATCGATGGCGTTCGCGATGGTGACCTCATTGGCCCGGATAAGGTCCCGGATGGTCTTGCCCTCAACGAATTCCATCACGATGTATGGCACCCGGACGTTGTCATCCGAACCGTCATGGACGAGGTGCTCGCCAGTATCGTAAATAGCCACAATGGACGGGTGGTTCAACGCAGCCACGGACTGGGCCTCGCGCTTGAAGCGCGCCTGGAACTGGGGGTCACGCGCCATGTCCGGACGCAACAGCTTCACGGCCACGGTACGCCCCAGCCGGGTGTCCAGGCCCCTGTACACGTCCGCCATACCGCCACGGCCAATGAGGCCGCCCAGCTCGTACCGTCCGCTGAGGACACGCCGGTTATCCACCGGAAGGTTGTCCTCCCGGTGCAACGGTGTGCGCGCTGACTCGTTCATTGGCTGTCCTGGCGGTTACGGCTGGCAGGTCGGGGGCACGCCCGGCAGCTCACCGTCGGCGCAGTCCGGAAGGGGCGACTGTGCTGTTGGTCCTGCCACGGAGGAGGTTGTGGGTGCCGGCGTCGCCGTCGGCGCCGGAGCGGGTGTGGTGGGGGCCGGTGACGGTGGCACTGCATACGTGATGGTCACCGGCGCACCCACTTCCACCCGGCCGGAACGGGACAAAGCGATAACCGAGTTGGGAGTCGAGTTCGCATCAACCTGCGGCTGCACCGTGACGTCCAGATTAAGGGCGGAAAGTTCGGCCTGAACCGTCCGGTAGTCCTTCCCCAGGTAGGCCGCCGGGATGACGTTGACCGTTTCCGGCGTCGGCGCGGTGGTGGGCGTGGGCGTATCGCGGGTCTGGGTGGGGGTGGCCGACTGCGATGTCCTGGTGGGTGTCGCAGACGTGGCCGGTGCACTGGTGGCGGGGGCACTGGACGAGGGGTTGCCGGACGGGGAGAAAACTCCGAGCTGGTTCACCAGGAACCCGGCCAGCGCGAACAGCAGCAACAGGACCAGGGCGATCAGGGGCCAGGTCCAGGGGCTGCGGCCCTTGCGTTTGGGCTCGTCGGCGGGCTCGTCGTCGTACGTGGATTCTTCGGGTACCCAGTTCCGCTCGGCGGCGAGGGCATTGGCCCGGGCGAGCGTTCCTTGTGGTTCATCAGCATCCCCGGCTGAGGACCCTGCGGTACCGGCCGCCACTCCGGCAGCAGCACCAGCAGCACCGGCACCAAGCACCGGCAACGCGGACGTGGGAGCTGGCGTACTGTCGTGCTGGGCGCCGATCACGCCGGTGGGAGCAGTTGCGGTGTCCACGGGGGCCGTGATGGGGCCGGTGTCGGCGTCGAAGAGGAGCATGCCCGGCACGGCGGCGCGCGCGGCGCTGACGTCCCCGTTCCGGATGGCTTCCGCTGCTTCTGCCAGCTTGATGGCGTTGGCCGGCCGGTTCTTGGGATCCTTGGCGAGCATGGACATCAGGAGGGCGCGCACCGGGGTGGGAAGCGATTCCGGCAGCGGCGGCGGCGCATCGTTGACCTGCGCAAGGGCAATGGCGATCTGGGACTCGCCGGAGAACGGCCGGTGCCCGGAAAGGCATTCGTAGCCGATGACACCCAGTGAGTAGATGTCCGAAGAGCCTGTTGCCGTCTGGCCGGTGGCCTGTTCGGGTGCCAGGTACTGGGCAGTGCCCATCACCTGGCCAGTCTGGGTGAGGGGCACCTGGTCGGCAAGGCGGGCGATGCCGAAGTCGGTGACCTTGACGCGGCCGTCGGGGGTGATCAGGAGGTTGCCGGGCTTTACATCGCGGTGTACCAGGCCCTGGGCGTGGGCCACGGCAAGTGCCCGCGCCGTCTGCGCGATCATGGACAGGGTCCGGTCCGGGGACAGAACCTGCTCATGCTCGATGATGGCACTGAGCGGCTGGCCCGGGACCAGTTCCATGACCAGGTAGGCGGAGCCCTCTTCCTCACCGTAGTCAAAGACGTTGGCGATGCCCACGTGGTTGAGCAGGGCAGTATGGCGGGCCTCTGCGCGGAAACGCTGAAGGAAGCCGGGGTCCCCCGTGTACTCCTCTTTCAACACCTTGATGGCGACGATGCGTCCCAGGACGAGGTCTTTGGCTTTCCAGACTTCACCCATGCCGCCGATCGCGATCCGTGTGGTCAGCTGGAACCTGCCGCCGAGGGTGATTCCGGTTGTAGGCCTCACTTATTCAACACCGCCTCAAAAATTCTCTTCGCGTTCGGACTCGTAAGCTGTGCGCCGGTGGTGATGTCCACGTTCTCCATAACGATCGTGACACCCACCTGCGGATTGTTTGCCGGGGCAAAACCGGTGAACCAGGAGTTGTTCGCTCCATTGCCCAACTCTGCAGTTCCGGTCTTTCCTGCCACCTGGACTCCCGGCACCGCTGCCCTGTTGGCGATGCCCTGGCTGACCGCACTGGTCATCCACTCGGTGATCTGGTTGGCGATCTCCGGAGTGGTGGAAGTGCGCAGCTGCTCCGGCTGCGGTTCGTCAATGACGCGCAGGTCCGGTGAGCGGAGGGTCTTGATCAGGTTGGGCCGCATCTGCACGCCGTCATTGGCAATGGCGGCGGTCATCATGGCTACCTGCAGGGGCGTGGCACGGACGTCCCGCTGTCCGATGGCGGACTGGGCCAGTCCCGGTTCGTCGAGGTCGTCCGGGAAGCCGCTGCCCTTGGCGTAGCCGAGCTTCAGCTGGTCGCCCATGTCCTCGGCAAAGCCGAACTTCCTGGCCTGCTCGGCGATGGCATCGCGTCCCAGGTCCAGGGCGATGCTGGCGAACGGGGTGTTGCAGGACTGCTGCAGCGCGAACGCGAAGTCCGCCGTGTCCCGGGTGTAGCAGTTGCCGCCGGCATAGTTGGGAAGCCTGTACTGGATGCCGGGGAAGGGCATCTCGGCGGGGTTCGGAAGCTCGCTGTCCTTGTTGTACTTGCCGGAGGCGAGGGCAGCGGCGGTGTCCACGAGTTTGAAAACGGAGCCCGGGGCCAGCAGTTCGCCGGTAGGTCCGCTGACGTTCGGGTTCAGGTTGATGCCCGGTACCTTGACGAGTTCGTTGATGTTGGCTGACTCTTCAGTGGGGTTCTGGGTGGCAACCAGGTTGGGGTTGTAGGAGGGCTTGGACACCATGGCCAGGATCGCGCCCGTTTTGGGGTTGGTGACCACAATGGAGCCGCGCTGCCCGTCCGGAATGAGGTCGTAGGCGAGCTGCTGAATCTCAGGATCAATGGTGAGTTCCACCGATGCGCCCTTTGGCTGGTTGCCCAGGAAAAGCTGGCCCACCCGGTCCAGGAAGAGCTGGTCTGCGTTGCCTGCCAACTGCTCCCGCATGGTCTGTTCCAGGCCCGTGGCCCCGTAGTTCTGGGAGAAGTATCCGGTGATCCCGGCGTACAGCTCCGGCTGCGGGTAGGTCCGCTGGAACGCACAGGTCTCTGACCCGCTCTCCACGGATTCCGCTACCGGTGTTCCTGCCACGACGATGGCGCCGCGGTCGTTGCAGTAGTCCTGCAGGATGGCGCGCTGGTTCCAGGGGTTGTTCTCGAGCTCCTCCGCGCCGACCACCTGAACGTAGCTGATGGCGCCGAAGATGAGGGCGAACATGGCGATCGCCGCTACCCATGAATGCCGTATTGCCCGGTTCACAGGTGCTTCACCGCCTCGGTTGGAGTATCAATGCCCATGGATTCCGCGCCCTTGGCGGGTGGCATGGGTGTGGTGTCCACCGGGCCGCGGGCGGTGTGGGAGATCATCAGGAGCAGGCCCACGATGATCCAGTTGGCCAGCAGGGAGGAACCGCCGGCGGCCAGGAACGGCGTGGTGAGGCCGGTCAGGGGAATGAGCCGGGTGACGCCGCCGATGACCACAAAGCACTGAAGCGCGACGGCGAAGGAGAGGCCGCACGCGAGGAGCTTGCCGAACGCATCGCGGGTGCCCAGGGCAGCCCGGAAGCCGCGGGTGAAGAGCAGCAGGTACATCAGGACGATGGCGAAGAGCCCGATCAGGCCCAGCTCCTCCCCGAGGGAGGCAATGATCATGTCGCTGTTGGCGAAGGGAACCAGATCCGGCCGTCCCTGGCCCAGGCCTGTCCCCACCAGGCCGCCGTTGGCCATGCCGAAGAGTCCCTGGACGATCTGGTGGCTTCCACCGGGGGCACGGCCGTACACCTCTTCGGTGAACGCGTTCAGCCAGCCGTCGATGCGCAGTTCCACGTGGGAGAAGACCCGCGACGCCGCGAATCCGCCGCCGAGGATGAGGGCCAGGCCGATCACCACCCAGCTGATGCGGCTGGTAGCTACGTAGATCATGACGATGAACAGGCCGAAGAAGAGCACGGAGGAACCGAGGTCGCGCTGGAAGATGAGCACGCCGATGCTGACCAGCCAGGCGGTGATCATGGGGCCCATGTCCTTGAAGCGGGGGAACTGGAGCGGGCCAATCTTCCGGCCGGCGAGCAGGATCAGGTCCCGGTTCGAGGAAAGATACCCGGCAAAGAATATGGCGAGGGTAATCTTGGCCACTTCACCGGGCTGGAAGGTCATGGGTCCAAGCCGGATCCACACCCGGGCACCCAGGATTTCGCCCGCGCTGATGCCGGGAATCAGCGGCAGAACCAGCAACAGGGCACTGGCGGCCAGCGAGATGAACGTGAACCTGCGCAGGATGCGGTGGTCCTTGAGGAACCAGATCACGGCGATGGCCACGGCCATGGCGATCAGGGTCCAGCGGAGCTGGTTATTGCCGGTATCGTCCGCAGGCGCATCCAGGCGATGGATCATGGCCAGACCGATTCCGTTCAGAGCCACGACCAGCGGAAGTATTACCGGATCAGCATATTTTGCGCGGAAGCGGAGCACGCCGTGGAACACCAGGGCAGCGACGGCGAGGAGGCCGGACTGGAACCAGAAGTCCGAGTCGAAAGCCTTTTCCTGGTCCACCCCCACCAGCATGTTGGCCCCGATGCCTACCCCAAGGGCGAGCAGGAGCAACGCAAGTTCAACGTTGCGGCGGGGTTTGGGTGTGGTACTGAGCTGGCTCATTGGCCCACCTCGCAGGTGACTGTGGGACTGGGTGTGGGGGAAGGGCCCGCTGGGGCGGCCGAGGCGTCGGGTGCCGGCGCCGGGGCGGCGGTGGCGGGAGCGCTCGGGGACGGGCTGGCTGCAGGGGAGGCCGACGGCGGCACGCACTCTTCTTCCGGCGATGTGGTGCCGGTCAGTTCCAGGTTTTTTACGATGCGCTGGGCGTCGTACAGGTCCTGGGCGGGTACCGTCTGGCGGACTCGTTGCTGCGAGAACGGCGGCAGGGAGTCCATCCGGATGGCCGTGACCGTTTCAAGGTTGGAGAGCTGGATGGGACCCAAACGCTGGGAAACACCGTTGTAGATTGCCACGCGGGAATCGAACTCGCCCACGTAGTAGCGGGTCTGCGTCCAGGCGTAGCCTAGCCCGAGGCCGATGGCCAGGAGCACCAGGACGGATGCGGCGATGGTCCAGGTCAGCCAGCGCCGGGGCTTGAGCGGCAGAACGGTGTCGTCAGCGTCGGTGGTTTGCGGTTCGGCTTTGTGGGTGAGGAGGGTGGCGGCACGGCGGGCAACGGTGCGGCCGGCGATGGTGGGAATGGAGCCGGACTCCGCTGCCGCGGCGGCTGCTCCCACCAGTTCGTGCGGGCGGGACGCCAGTTCGTCGCGGAGGACTTCGGCGGACAGGTGCTCGCCAAGGTGCGGGTCTGTGGCCCCGGCTTCTGGGGAGTCGGAGGCATCAGAGGTGCCGCTGTTTTTGCCTGGGTCCGTTGTGGGGGGCTCCTTGCCGGCATCTGAGCTCGAAGCCTGGGGAGCCGGCGGTCCGGCCTGGGCGGCGGGCCCGGGACCGTCAACCGAATCCGGTGCCTTGGCGGCAGGGGAGCCTGCGCTCCTCGCCACGGCAGCGGCCTTGGTGACCTCGTGGGAAGGAATGACGTCGACGGCGGCTGTACTGACGTCGTCGGGCGTTTCTTCAACGATTTCCAGCATCACCACGGTGACGTTGTCCGGGGAGCCGGCCTCGAGCGTGAGTTCCACGAGGGTCTCCACGCACTCGCGCAGGTCCTTGGTCTCGCGGACTGTCCGTTCCACTGCGTGCCCGGCCACATAGTTGAGGCCGTCCGAGCAGAGCAGCCAGCGTTCGCCCGGCTCCACGTCCAGGGTGTCAAGGTCCAGCTCAGGGCTGGCGTCCACGTCGCCCAGGACGCGCATCAGGACGTTTTTATGTGGATGGGTTTCGGCTTCTTCCGGCCGCAGCCGCCCCTCGTCGATAAGGCGCTGCACGAACGTGTGGTCCACACTGACCTGCTCGAATTCGCCGTTCCGCAGGCGGTAGGCACGGGAATCACCGATGTGGGCAAAGTGCAGCTTTCCCTCGGCGAGCAGGAGCGACGTCACGGTGGTGCCCATGCCGGCCAGCTTGGGATTGATATGCACGAGCTCGGACAGCAGGGAGTTGGCGGTCTGGATTTCGTCGGCCAGGGTGGTGGCGGCGTCCCCGGTGTAATCGCCGCGGTCCAGGTGGATCATATCCAGGACAGTGGCGGCCGAGGCGACGTCACCGCCCGCGTGCCCGCCCATGCCATCAGCGACGACGGCAAGGTGGCGCCCCACGTAGGCGGAATCGTCGTTTTTGGAGCGGATTTTGCCGACGTCGGACCTCGCCGCGAAGCGCATGATGAGGGGCCGCTGCGCCGGTTGGGGGTCGGTGGCGGGGTTTTGCGGGGCGGCCACGGCTATGGCCTCAATTCGATGACCGTCTTGCCGATTCTCACGGGTACGCCAAGCTCAACGGGCAGGGCACGGGTCAGCTGCTGGTCCGCCAGATAGGTGCCGTTCGTGGAGCCAAGGTCCTCGATGAACCAGCGGCTGCCCTGCGGAAACAGCCTGGCGTGACGGCCGGAGGCGTAGTCGTCCTCCAGGACCAGGGTGGCCTCCTGGGCGCGGCCCAAGAGGATGGGGCTCGCGGCGAGGGGGAGCGTTCGTCCTTTGAGCGGGCCTTCGATCACCACCAGCTGCCTGGCCTGCTGCTTCACGGGCTGCGGCGGCTCTTCGGCAAGTTCGGGGTTCTTGCGGACCTGCCGGGCTGTTGGGGCGCCGGCTGCGGCCTTGCGGCCCACCATGAGGTCGCGGCGCATTGCGGACACGATGCTGAAGATCAGCACCCAGAGCAGGAGCAGGAAGCCGAACCGCAGAGCGGTGATGGTCAGTTCACTCATGCATGGCCGCCAGGGCCGGCAGGAAGCAGGCGGAAGATGATCTTTGTCCGTCCCATCGTGATGGTGGAGCCGTCAGTAAGTTCGGTGCTTCCGGAAACTTTGTGCCCGTTCACGTAACTTCCGTTGGTGGATCCCATGTCCACTGCGCTGGTGACGCCGTTGGCGGTCCGAATCTCGAGGTGGCGGCGGGAAACGCCCGTGTCCTCGACCAGGATGTCGGCCTCGGAAGACCTGCCCAGCACGATGGACGGGGCGTTGAGTGAATACCGCTGGCCGTCGATGTCCAGGACCGGCTGCATCCGGACGGGCTGGCGGCTGGGTGCGGCGGGAAGGTTGGGGCGTTGCGGGGCGGCACCGGGCGCGCCCTTCGATTTCTCCGTGGAGGAGTGGATCTCGAAGTCGCCGGCGCGCAGTTCAGCGTCACGGCGGAAGGAAATCCGTACCGATCCCTGCAGGGTGTAACCCTGGCTGCGGACGTGGTTGATCACAACGTCGCAGAGCTCTTCGGCCAGCGGTGTGCCCCATTCCTGGGCGCGTTTGAAATCATCATCGCTGAGTTGGACGTCGAAAACGTTGGGCACCAGGGTGCGTCCGGCGGCGACGGTGAGCGACCGGTGGTCCACTTCCCGGCGCAGCCTGCTGGCGATCTCGACGGGTTCAACCTGGTTGCGCGAGCCGGTGGAGAAGACGCCCCGGACGGCCTTTTCGATGCCGCGCTCGACTTTGTCCAGCAGACCCATGGTTCTTCTCCTTTCCCCCCGGCTGCGGGGCAGTTTTCGTTCCGAAAGTTCACTTGCGGTGCTGTTCTTAAGCCGCCGGTGTGCCTGCGTGCAGCAGCCACTCCTACATCAGATACTACTGGGCAGGCCTGTGAATGACCTTAATCCACAACGGCCGGGCGCTGCCAAAAGTTCAGTAATGGGCAGATTTCGGTCCCCCGCGGACTGGGGTTTTAGAGGCGGCGCGGCGCCGTTCCTGCCCCGGCCCGGCGGTGCCTGGCAGCGCTTCGGACGCTCAATTGGTGTTTTGTGGCCGATGTCCGTTATGCTTGATCTCGCTGCTTTTACAGGGTTGCGGTTCGGGAAACCGGCCGGGATTTCTGTGGAGGAAGTTGCGCGCGAGTGGCGGAACGGCAGACGCGCTGGCTTCAGGTGCCAGTATCCGAAAGGGTGTGGGGGTTCAAATCCCCCCTCGCGCACGCAAATGAAGGGCCCCGGTCAATAGACCGGGGCCCTTTTGCTTTTGCTGCCTATATATACGGACGACGGCGGGGTATCAGCCCGGACGCACCCGGGCTACGGGCGCGCCGAAGCCTTGAACCGCCGTCGTGAGTTGGCCAGGTGGCTGCGCATGGCGGCGGCAGCGGCAGCCTCGTCACCGTCTGCGATGGCGTCCGAGATGGACCGGTGCTCCTGGATTACCTGGTCGAAGTGGTCCCGGGCGTAGTGTTCGACGCCGGTCATCAGCCGGGTGCGCGGCATCGCGATCATGGTCTGGCCCAGGGCAGCCAGGCAGTCGGAGTAGAAGGGGTTGCCGGAGGCGGCAGCCACGGCCCGGTGGAACTCGAAGTCTGACTTCATGGCGTGCGCCGGGTGGCCGGCGCTACCCCTGAACTCCTCGAGTGCCGCGGTGACGGCGCGTAGCTGCCGCTCGGTGTGGTTGCGGGCGGCCAGCGCGGCGGCTTCGGTTTCCACTCCCATACGGAACTCAAGCAGGTGGAGCCGGTCCTCCATGGTGGCCACCGGACGGGCCCCGGGTGCTGCCTGGGGCCCGTCCGACGGCGGCGTGAGGGCGAAGCTGCCGCGCCCCCGTTCGGTTTCAACAAGTCCCTCGGCCTGGAGCCTGGTGAGCGCGGCGCGGACAACGGTCCGGCTCACGCCGAAGTCGCTGATGAGGGTGTTTTCGCTGGGGAGTTTCTCGCCAGGCTGGATGGCGCCGTCGACGATGCGGGTACGAAGGTCGGCGGCGAGGTCCGCGGTGAGGTTCCGGCTCATGGCAACAAGGTTACGCGCCGAACTCCACGGAATCGGTGGTCCAGGCGCGTGCCTGGTCGCTGAGGGTGACGCCGAGGCCGGGACGGTCCGGGACGATCATCCGGCCGTTCTTGGTTTCGAGGCGCTCGTTGAACAGCGGATCGAGCCAGTCGAAGTGCTCAACCCACGGCTCGCGCGGGTAGGCGGCGGCCAGGTGCAGGTGGATTTCCATGGCGAAGTGCGGGGCCAGGCCCAGCCCGCGCTCGTCGGCGAGGGCGGCGAGGCGGAGGAACTGGGTGATGCCGCCGACGCGGGGTGCATCCGGCTGGATGATGTCGCAGCCGTTGGCGTTGATGAGGCCCTTGTGCTCGGCCACGGAGGCGAGCATTTCGCCGGTGGCGATGGGGGTGTCCAGGACGTTGGCCAGGTGTGCGTGGCCTTCGAAGTCGTAGGCGTCCAGGGGTTCTTCGATCCAGATGAGGTTGAACTCCTCGAGCTGGCGTCCCATGCGCAGGGCGGTGGCGCGGTCCCACTGCTGGTTGGCGTCCACCATCAGCGGGACGTCCCAGCCGATGTGCTCGCGGATGCCGGCGACGCGGCGCAGGTCCTCTTTGCTGTCCGGGAGGCCTACCTTGATCTTGATGCCGCCGATGCCTTCCGCGATGGATTGCGTGGCGCGGGCCTTGACTTCCTCGAGGGTGGCGTTGAGGAAGCCGCCGGAGGTGTTGTAGGTCTGGACGGAGTCGCGGTAGGAGCCGAGGAACTTGGCCAGGGGCAGGCCGGCGCGCTTGGCTTTGAGGTCGTAGAGGGCGATGTCGAGAGCGGCGAGGGCCTGGGTGGCGACGCCGGAGCGGCCTACGGAGGCGCCTGCCCAGAGCAGCTTGGTGTAGATCTTGGCGATGTCGTTGGGGTCCTCGCCGATGATGCCCGCGGCAACTTCCTTGGCGTGCGCGTACTGGGCGGGGCCGCCGGCGCGCTTGGAGTAGCTGAAACCGATACCGGTGTGACCGAGTTCGGTGGTGATCTCCGCGAAGAGGAAGACAACCTCGGTCATGGGCTTCTGCCGGCCGGTGAAAACCTTGGCGTCGCTGATGGGAACAGCGAGGGGGAGCTTGGCAGTGGACAGCTTCACGTGCCGGATCAGGTCGACGGTACTCATGGGTTCTCCTTTGGGCGGGACCGGGCTCCTTCGCCCGCCTTCTTATAATACAAGTCGGTTACTTGTATTACAAGCAGCCTGGGCGCGGCGGTTTCTCCACGGGTCTTGTCGTCGATTGGCATTGCTTGTTTTGGGCCGGGGTGACCCTGCCGCTGGATTCGCATTCGCCGAAGGTGTCAGGCCGAGATCTATGACCCTCTGAAGCGTCTGTCTGGAAACGGGCGATCAGATCCTAACCTGACTGCTATCTAGAGGGGGGTTCTGACGTCAGGGTGGGGTGTACTCCAATCCGGTCGCGAAACTAAGGCACGGCGAGTGATGAGCTGCAGTCATGGCGCGAGGGCTTCCGGCTACGTAGAGATGTCGGTACCAGCGACGGTCAGGCCAAAAGCTGCGGTCTGACGCCACTGAGCTGATATGAGTGGTGGTCAAAGCGCTGCGTGGTCTGACGAATTCTGGATCTGAAACTCTTGTGGCCACTCGGCAAGTTCGATGTAGGAGTGCACGAAAACGGTGTTGTCCGGGGATTTCATCGCACCCTTGTCCTCCGGGATCAGCTGCGCACCGGTCCGCTGGACTCCCTGATAACCAGTTCCATGGGGGCGAGTGTCAGGTCTTCGGACATTGGTTGTTCACCACGGATCCTGCCCACGAGGTCGGACATGCTGCGCGCTCCCAAAGCCTCCAGGTCCATGTGCACGCTGGAGAGAGAGGGCACCAGGAACTGTGATTCGGCCATGTCGTCCCAGCCAAACACACTGACATGGCCGGGGACGTTGATGCCTTGCTCATGCAGTGCTCGGATGACGCCGATTGCCATTTGATCGTTCGCGGCCACCACTGCCGTAACATCCGGCAGCGCAGCAATATCCTGACCAGCCTGGTAGCCAGACATCGGCGACCAATCCCCGGTTGCTACGCCTAGCGAAATGAGGCCCAGCTGATCCACTGCTTCCTCGTATGCGGAACGCCTATTACGGGCTGAAGGCCAGTTGGCGGGTCCGGCGACGTGAAAAAAGTTGCGGTGGCCCAGTGAAGCCAGATGTTCCACTATTTTGGCGGCAGCAGTCCCGTCCGCGAGGCTTCCGCGGGCACGCATCTTGTTGTCGTATTCACCGGCTATCACCATTGGAACTGATGACACCGGGGACATCAAGGAGCTTGCCTTGGGGCGTGGAACGAAGGAAAGAATGCCGGCAATGCCCTCCCCGGCGATTAAGTTTTGAAGCTGTTGCGCCCGGGCCTCCGCACTTCCTTCAAGGGACATCACGTCTACCCTGTACCCTGCTGCATGTGCGGCGGAGGCGGCGCCGCTGAGCATCCTGGTCGGAAAGTAGAGCGAGGCCTCGGGCACCATCACCACTACGCGGTACCGCTCGCGTGAGCGTAACGACCGGGCTGCCAGATTCGGATGGTAGTTGAGCTCAGAAAGCGCTTTTTCAACCCGCTCCAGGGTGGCGGGTTTGAGTTTGCTTTTGTCCTTAAGGTACCGGGAAACGGTCTGGTGGGAGACTTCGGCCAGGGCAGCCACATCGTAAATTGTGGGTGCCTTTGGGCGGTCGGGCTCGAGTGCGGCCTGAGCCATGAGATGTCTCCTAAGATTACTGTTTCCGCTCCCGCGGGAGTGATCTGACTCCAGCCTAGTCACTCCCGCGGTCGGGTTTCCTTGCGTAGCGGGCGGGCTTGCCCGCATCAGGACTGCGGGCCAATGTCCCATTTCTGCAACAGCCCGCACATCCCGAAGATCGGTCCGGTGTTGACCGGCACAGTTCTGGAGACGGCAGCATCCCGGAAGTGACTGAAGCCGCCCTGGGCGAGGTCAGCAAGCCACCGTTCAGTTCTGGCCGGTTCCGGCGCGATGGTTTCCCTCCAGAGGTTTTGCCAGCCGGAGACCTTTGCCTGGACCAGCCGGACGGCGTCCCGCTGGAACTGTTCGACGACGGCAAAGTCGCCGGCAAGGGCGGCTTCCTTGAGCAGCTCATAACCGGCAAAGGCAGCGTCACGGCGCGCGCGGGCGGCCGCAGCGCGGGACGTTACACCGGACCCGGGTGCCGGGTTGGCAACCGCTGCCGGTCCGCCGTCGAGCGATGCCGTCCTGGCATAGCGTTCGGCGTCGGCGACGATGTCCGGCTCGAACGTCATAATGGCGTCGCCGGCCTCCGGCAGGCCGCCGTTCTGCATGATGGCCAGGATGTTCAAATTGTCCGTATTCACCAGTCGGTGGATCGTTCCCGGGCTGAACCACAACAGATCATTCGGGGCGAGGTCGTAGGACTCGTAGCCGGAGGAACGGATGGTCTCCACCCGCCCGGTCCCGGACAGGACCAGGTACGCCTCTGTTGAGGCCGTGTGCATGTGGGGTGAACCGCCGCAGATGCCGTCGGCGGCTTCCCAGTCGTATACGCCCAGACGGGTCAGCGCCACCCCGCCAGGGAAGGCCGCCTGCTGCCGCGCAGCGGTTTGCTGGACCGTGGTCATGCGTCCAGTGCCACCTTCTGCTGCAACGTCCGGGCTGCCTCGGCGGCAAGGGCCTCCAGTCGGCCGCTGTCCGAATCACCGTCCGCAATCACCACGGCGTACCGGTTTGCCATGAAGGAACCGGCAGCGAAGGTGAATTCTTTGCTGAAGAACGGGGCCGGGCCAAGGCAGGCGAACGGCTCCGAGCGTGCGAACCACTCTGGCGGGTGCTGGGCATTACTGGTGTCATCGGCGATCAGCACAGTGGAGAAGCGGCAGGTGTCATCGTGCTGGCCTACGAAAGCCAGCCACGGGGCCCTGGTGCCGCGGAGGGCTTCACCCGTTGCACCGCCGGGACCGGTGATCCGGCCTCCGGCAAACTCGCGTGGGCCCCGCCAGAACAGTCCGCCGTACCCAGCGTTTTCGCGTCCTTCGGTGGTGGGGGATCCGATCTGGATATCACGGCCGGACACGTTGGTCATCTCAGTTTCAAAGACCAGCGTCCACGAGCTGCTGTCCGGCCCTGCGCTGATGCGGATGCTCCGGACCTCGTCCACTACCTTTTCCCCGTCCTGTGTCCACCAGCTCAGCTCATGCACGAAGCGGAAGGCGCCGTCGGACAGTCCTGCTTCCACCACGCGCTCGTGCCGCATGCTGCCGTTGTTCGGCAACCACTTGTAGTCCTCGCCCCTGCGGTAGCTGGGGCCACCCCAGAAATTATCAGGGCCGAAGTGCGGCAGCGACCAGGCGATACCTTTGTGCCAGACATGGTCCCACGGGCGGTAGACACTGACGGTTTCGCCGGCGGTGGTGCGCAGCGGGTGGAAGAACGGCCGCGGTGATTCGCGCTGTTCATCAGTGGCGTCGTATGTGTAGGTTGCGATCTCCAGATGACCGAGGGATACGGTAAAGGACTGCTGGTCGTGGTGCCAGCTGATTGCGGCAGATGTGCTCATGCGTTTAGTGCTTCCTCTTGTTTCCAGGGTTCCAGGTGGCCGTCCATGCGGGTGAAGAACGGGCTTGCTTCATCAATGGAGCCGCGGGCTATGGTGGTTCCGCCGACACTGGAGGCGTAGATCGCTGCAGCAAGCTCCATCGTGGCATATGCGTCACTGATGGAAACCGGTGCTTGCCCGCCGCCCTTCAGGCTGCTGATAATGGCTGCATACTGCGCGGGGTGCCCGCTGGGCGCGTCCTCCCCTTGGGCCCAGAGTCCGACGACGGCGTCCTGGCCGGGAGCCGCAGTCACCTTCCAGTTGGAGTCGCTGTAGCCGTAGAGGTGCTCCAGTTCCACCGTCGCGTTTTCGTAGTCCAGCCGGAGGTAGGAGGTTTCGCGCGGGGAGATAACAGAGTTGATGACGGTGGCGATCGCTCCGGATTCGAAGCGGACCACAGCTGCGGAGGCGTCCTCGGTGTCCGTCCTGCGGGCGAGCTTTCCGGCGAAAGCGGTCACTTCCGACCAGGGACCCCAGAGATGCAGGAGGAGATCGAACTGGTGAATGCCGTGTCCCATAGTGGGTCCGCCGCCTTCAACGTCCCACAGCCCCCGCCAGGGTATGTCGAAGTAGGGTTGGTCGCGAAACCATAAAGTGTTGCAGGTTCCCACGAGCTGCTTTCCGAGTGCTCCGGACTGCTGCAGGCCGGCCAGCCGTTGGGCGCCCGACCCAAAGCGGTGCTGGAACACGCAGCTCAAGGACCCGGTGGAGGCAGCTTCGGCAATTTCCAGTTCCTTCATCTGATGAAGGGACAATGCCGGCGGCTTTTCAAGCACAGCGTGTAGGCCGAGGGACAGTGCTTCCAGTGCCAGGGGGAAGTGGCTTGACGGGGGCGTGCAGATGGCGACAAGGTCCAGTCCGCCGCCGATCACCGCTTCTGCGAGGCTGGCCGCCGTCCGTGTGATGCCCCACGTGGCGGCAAAAGCCTCCGCACGTGCCGCGTCGATGTCCACTGCGACCGCAAGTTCCACTCCGGGCTGCTGCCGCAGGGCTTCGGCATGGACGTTGGCGATGCCCCCGGTGCCGATGATGGCGACGCGGAGCGCCGTTCCGTTGTTGTGATGGTTTTCAGTCATTTCTTACTTTCGGAGCGAGGACGAGAGTTCGTCGATGAAGGGCTGTGCGGCCTTTTCAGGGGTGGTGCGTTCGAAGAGGACGTCGGTGGTATAGCGGTTGAGGATGTCCGTGATAGCGCTGCCGCCGGCCGGGGTGATAGGGGGTGCCGGGCGCACCTGGTTGGCGATGGCGTTGGTGAACTCAATTGCGGCCTTGTCCGTGGCGCCGAGCTTGGGGGCGATGGCATCTCGAACTTTGGTGTTGGCTGGAATTCCCCGTTCGGTGAGCATGATGTCACCAGCGGCCTGGCTGTTGGCAAGGTAGTTCAGGAACTTCTCGGCGGCTTTAGGGTGCTTCGTACGCGACGATACGGACCAGAACATCGATGCCTTGTAGTAGGCGCCAGCCTCCTTGGCCTGTGTCTCGCCAGGCATCCTCAGCAGCTTCAACTCATTACCGCTGGCTGAGGAGTAGGCCGTGAGCTGGGTATTGAACCCTCCGGAAAAGCCCATCTCGTTCTTTGCAATAGCTGTCTGGTTCAATGAGGCTGTCGCATTTTCGACAATGGCGGACGGTTTCGCGCTGGCTCCTGAAGTCGATAGTTCCTTGATGTTGTTCCAAAAGGAAGCCAGGGTTTCCGGCTTGATGACGACCTTGCCGGAGTCGTCGTAAAGCCGGTCGCCGTTCTGGCGCGCCCAGATGTTCAGGTCCACGTCGCTGTAGCCGACGCCGGCGCCGATAGCACCAGCCCCGCTCTCGCTGATCTTGCGGCCGATGTCCCTGTAGTCATCCCAGCTCCAGGAGGCGTCATCCGGCATTGCAACGCCTGCCTTTTCCAGGACCGCGGGGTTGGCAAGGATGCAGTAGCTGGCGACGCCGGTAATCAGGCCTACGAGCTTGCCCTCTACTTCGCCGCTTTTGAGCGTTTCGGCGTCGATGTCCGACGTCTCGAGGCTGAGTTTTTTCAGGTCCAGGAGTGCGCCCCGGTCGCCGTACTCGCGGACGTATTTTTCGTCCATCTGGATGATGTCGGGGGCGTCGTTAGCCGCCACCTGGGTGGCGAGCTTATCCCAGTAGCCGTTCCAGTCGCTGTATTCTCCTACCACAGTGATGTTGGGGTTTTCTGCCTCGAAAGCGTCAATGACTTGTTGGGTTGCCTTTTGCCGTGCGTCGCCTCCCCACCAAGTGAACCGGATGGTAACGGGGCCGGTTTCTTCGGCGGATGGGGTGCCGGCTGCGGCGCAGCCGGACAGCGCCAGGACGGAGGCGGCAACGGCAGCGGAAAGCTTCAGGTAGCTCCTCCGGGATGAGCTGAAGTTCATGGGGATCCTTTCTGGTGCGGCGTCGTCGTCGGCGCCGGATGTGGTGGGAGTTACTTAATGCCGGTGGTGGCGATGCCCTTGACCAGGAATTTCTGGCCGAGGAGGAAAGCGATGAAGACGGGAAGGAGGGACACGATGGACATGGCGAACAGCGAGCCCCACGAGGTGGACGCCGTCGCGTCCACGAAAGCCCTCAGGGCGACGGGGACCGTGAACATGTTCGGGTCTGTCAGGTAGATCAACTGGCTAAAGAAGTCATTCCAGGTCCAGATGAACGTGAAAATGGTGGTGGTGGCCAGGGCGGGAACCATGAGGGGCAGGATCACCTGCAGGAAGATACGTGCATGGCCTGCGCCATCGATCCTGGCAGCCTCGTCCAGGTCCTTGGGGATGCCGCGGATGAACTGGACCATCAGGAAGACGAAGAACGCGTCCGTGGCCAGCAGTTTGGGGACAATCAGCGGCCAGAACGTGTTTACCCAGCCGATCTGCGAAAACAGGATGTACTGCGGGACGATCACGACGTGGAACGGCAGCATGATGGTGAGCAGCATGGCACCGAACAGCCACTTTTTGCCTTTGAAGTTCAGGCGAGCGAAGGCGTAGGCGGCCATGGAGCAGGAAACAAGGTTGCCAATGATGCAGCCAAGCACAACCAGTGCGGAGTTGAGCAGGTAGGTGGAGAACGGGTTCGCGAGGGCATTCCAACCATCGCTATAGTTTCCTGCCTCGAATGTGGAGAGCAGTAGCCCGGGTTCCCGGAAAATCAGGTCGTTTGGCCGCAGCGAGGATGCGATCATCCACAGGAGCGGGTAGATCATCACCAGTGCGGACGCTATCAGGAGCACGTGCTTGACTATGGCGCGGAGCCGGACCGACGACGGCGACTTGCGCCGTGAGCGGCGTGGCACCGGATGACGCCCCTCCTGGCCTGCAGGGAGGGCTCCGTCGGATGCAGTGGACAGGGGCAGGATTTCAGTCGTCATAGAACACCCAGAACTTTGAGGCGTAGAAGTTAATGGCGGTGAAAGCGCCGATGATGAGGAGGAGGACCCAGGCCATGGCAGAGGCGTAGCCCATGTCGAACTGACCGAAGCCCTTCTGGTACAGGTACAGCGTGAAGAACATGGTGGAATCGGAAGGTCCGCCCGTCCCGCCCGAAACAATGAACGCCTGCGTGAACGACTGGAAGGCGCCCACGATCTGCAGAACCAGGTTGAAGAAGATGATGGGGCTCAGCAGGGGCAGCGTGATCCGGAAGAACTGCGCTACCTTGTTGGCGCCGTCAACCTGAGCGGCTTCGTAATACATGACCGGGATCTGCCGCAGGCCGGCCAGGAAGATGATCATGGGGCTGCCGAACGTCCAGACGTGAAGCAGGATGATAGTGCTGAGGGCGGTGCTCGGATCCGAGATCCACCCTGGCCCCTCAGTTCCAATCAGGGCAAGAAACTGATTCACAAGGCCCGAGGTGCCGAAGATCTGCTTCCAGAGGATGGCAACCGCTACGGATCCGCCGAGCAGGGAAGGCAAGTAAAAGACCGACCGGTAGAACGGCAGGCCCCGGATACCCCTGTCGAGGACCAATGCGATAAAAAGGGCCACCCCCAGCTGGAGGGGAACGCCCACCAGTACGTAGATGAACGTGACCTTCAGGGAGTTCTGCAGGCGGGAATCTTCAAGCATCCGCGTGAAGTTGTCTGCCCCCACGAAGCTAGGCTCCTGCAGGAGGTTGTAGTCGGTGAATGCCAGGTACAGGGAAATCAGCATCGGGCCTAGGGTTATAAGGAAAAGACCTAACAGCCAGGGGCCGAGGAAGACAAGCGCCGTTTTGGTCTGGCGGGCTTCGCCACCTGTTCCTTTGCCTTTGAGCTTTCCCAGCTCAGCTAGGGCGCTCACGGCGTTGCCTGGGACCGAGGGGCCCAGGGCAGGGCGCCTACGGCGCCCGGGCGTACTGACAGATTCATTGGGTTCCTAACTCAAACGTCCGGCACGGCAGCGTGGCCGGAAGGTCATGTTGTTTTTGGGAGAGGTCTTGACGTCCGGTCTGTCGGACTCCTGCACACTCCGGATATTCAAAAAATTATCGGTAACATGAGTATGTGTTACCGATCACTTTATTGTCAACGACATTTTTGGGTTGTATAGTGCGGCCCAAAATCAGTATCTTTGCTGATGCCTCGGACCGATCGGAGGCGGGCGCCCCGGTGACTTTGCCGCACGACGCCATGATTAACTTTGAACGCACTGCCGCTGTCGGCTCGGGCTCCCACGGCGGTTACTTTCCCGGTGGAGCAGTCGAATACACCAAGACGTTCCAGGTGCCGCAGGAGTACCGCGGTAAAAGAGTTTCTCTGGAGTTCCACGGGGGTCTACCGGGACGCGGTTGTTTTCGTTAACGGGGATTTCGCAGTTCAGCGGCCCAATGGTTACTCCTCCTTTGAGGTCCGCCAACCAACCCCGGGCAGGATGGGCAACCCGGTAATTTCCAGGATCCGAGAGAAGTACCAATGGGCCAAGAGCAGAGCACCTACATCAAAATGCCTGAAGGAGGAAAGACAGTCCAACACCGCTCCCTAGGAGCGGGAACGGACGAAAGGGCGCGACGACGGTTAGTTCCGGCGTCGCGCGCCTTTCCGCACTCGCCGGGCAAACCACGGCAGGGAGCCAGGGTACAGCTGCTGCTACGGACGGGGCTAAGTCTGTCTGGGCTGAGGACAGAGAGGGGCGCCGTTGTGTCCGAGCGCTGGGTGCGCCAGAACCCGGCCGGCCTAGTCGAGATAGAGGATAGGGGTGGGAGTCTTATCGGTTGAGAAACCGTACCCTGTCACCGACACGGAAAGCAGCTGTCTCCGGCGCGACACACTCTGGAGGGACGTGCCCGATAACCAGGTCATGGGACAAGGTTTCGCAGGTGGCGACGGTGAAGCCTTGGCTGGAGAGTGTCAATGTTCCGCAGGACAGCCTCCTCGCATTTCTATGCAGCTGCTGTCCTGGCTGCAGGTGCGGGAAGTCCCTCCTGAACAGCTGGGGAGCGATGCCGGGCATGGTGAAGTCCTGAATGATGTAGGTCCTGCGGGTTAGGCGGGTAAGGAATGCTCCGATAGTGAGGCCATGGGCTGTAGCGGCCAATTCCAAATCGTTGGTTCCTTCCTCTCCGCATAGCAAAGGCCAATCGAAGTGCTGCAGCGGCTGGGCCTCTTCGGGCCGGGCCACTGTGGATTCCAGTGCTATCAGGGCTGCTTTCATTGATGCCTGAGTCCAGTGGGAGGGGTCGTAGTCGACAAACAGGGAGCGGCCGATGGAGGTGACTTCGTCGACACCGGGTAGTCCATAGGATTCCATCGCCTCTTGCAGGGCTACGATCTTGCGTCTCACGGCCAGAGCATCCACGCCGCCGGCGATGGCTGTCGTCTGGGTTTCACCCGAGCGGATGACGGTCAATGTGGGTGAGAATCTCATGACTCTTCTCTTGCTTCCTGAAATTCGGGTTCTGGGGTTAGGCGAGGGTGGCCAGCTGTGCTCCGGCCCGCACGTCGTCTCCAGCTGCGACGGCGAGCTCTTCTACGGTTCCGGCTCGGGGGGCGGGGACTTGGGATTCCATCTTCATCGATTCAAGGACCAGCAGCGGTTGGCCTTCGGCAACTTCATCGCCTTTGGTGACCAGCCATTTGACGACCTTGCCGAACATGGGGGATTCCACGGTTCCGTCCGCCTTACCGGAATCAGCCTGTTGCGGCTCATCGCAGATGGCGCTGCTGGTCCCGGGAGTCAGCAGCGCGAGAAGCTGCTCCGGCAGTCCGATCATGTGGCGGCGCCCGTCGATCTCCAGCGGGAGTTGGCGGAGGGCTTGGTCGGTTGTGGGCTGCGGTGTGTAGGCGGGGTCGGGCAGGATCTCGGCTTGGAATTCTGTTTCGATCCAGCGGGTGTGCACTTTGAAGGATGAGGAATCACAGAACTGTGGTGCGTGGACGACTGCGCGATGGAAGGGCACTACAGTTGGGACGCCCTCGATGACCAGTTCGGCCAGGGCGCGCCGGGCCCTTCGGAGGGCCTGCTGCCGGTCGGAGCCCGTCACGACGAGTTTGGCGATGAGCGAGTCGAATTGGGGCGGGACCTCGGAGGTGTTAGTGACGCCTGAATCGAAACGGACGCCGGGCCCGGTGGGGACCTGAAGGGATGTGAGCGTGCCGGGGGTGGGGAGGAATCCACGGCCGACGTCTTCGGCGTTGATGCGGAATTCCAGGGAGTGCTTCAGTGGCTGCAGTCCGTCTTCGATCAGGAGCGGTTGTCCCTGCGCGATGCTCAGCTGTTCAAGGACGAGGTCTACGCCGTAGGTTTCTTCGGTGACGGGATGCTCGACCTGCAGGCGGGTGTTGACTTCAAGGAAGGCGACGTCGCCGGCTTCGGAGACGAGGAATTCAACTGTTCCCGCGCCGCGGTAGCCCGCTTCGCGGCAGATGGCGCGGGCGGCGTCGTGGATTGTTTCTTCTTGGGTGGGGGTGAGGAAGGGGGCGGGTGCTTCTTCCACCAGTTTTTGGTTGCGCCGCTGAAGGGTGCAGTCGCGGGTTCCGATGACGACGACGCGGCCGAAGTTGTCGGCGAGGATCTGGGCTTCGACGTGGCGGGGCCGGTCGAGGTATTTTTCGACGAAGCATTCGCCGCGGCCGAATGCGGCCTCGGCTTCCCGGACCGCTGAGTCGAAGGATTCTTCGACGGTTTCGATGTCGCGGACGACTTTCAGTCCGCGGCCGCCGCCGCCGAATGCGGCCTTGATGGCGATCGGCAGACCGTGTTCTTCGGCGAAGGCTTTGGCCTCGGCTGCGGAGCGTACGGGGCCGTCGCTGCCGGCGACGAGGGGGACACCGGCCCGGACTGCCAGTTCGCGCGCTGTGACCTTGTTGCCAAGTTCGCGGATTGTTTTCGGCAGGGGACCGATCCACGTCAGTCCTGCGTCCAGGACTGCTTGGGCGAAGTCTGCGTTTTCGGAGAGGAACCCATAGCCGGGGTGGACGGCGTCGGCCCCTGAACGGTCGGCCGTGGCAACGAGCTTTTCGATGTTGAGGTATGTTTCGGCGGGAGCGTTTCCGCCGAGTCCGAACGCTTTGTCGGCGGTGCGGACGTGAAGGGCATCGATATCCACGTCTGCATAGACAGCGACGGATTCCAGCCCGGCGTCGTTGCAGGCGCGGGCAATCCGCACGGCAATCTCGCCTCGGTTGGCTATCAGTACTTTATGCATCAATGGTCTCTTTCTGGTGTGGAACAACACGGAAGCCAACGGTGGTTCCCGGGCGGATCTGGGCTGCTTTGGCCAGTTGGTTCTCGGCCAGGACGGCGATGACGGGGTAGCCGCCGGTAGTGGGATGGTCGGAGAGGAAGATGACCGGCTGGCCGCTGGGTGGGACCTGGATGCAGCCGGCGATGGTGCCTTCGCTGGGCAGTTCCCCTGTGCGTGACCATTGCAGTTTCGGGCCTTCAAGTCGCATGCCGACACGGTTCAGCTCGTTACTCGCGGTCCAGCCGGCGCTTTCAAGCAGGGAAAGTGCCTCTTCGGTGAACCAGTCAGCGCGTGGACCTAGGGTGATGTCGAGGACGGCAGCTTCAGGGTCGGAGAAGTCGGGTTGGGCCTCTGGCCAGCCAACGGGGTGCGTCCCTTCAACCGGTGCCACTGGCAGGTGCTGGCCTGGTGTGACGGGTGCCGGGCCGAGGCCGGACAAGGTATCGGTGGAGCGGCTGCCCAGGATTTCCGGGGTGTTGAAACCACCGCGGGCGGCAAGGTAGCTGCGAAACCCGCTGGAGGGCTTACCCAGGGTCAGGACTTCGCCGGTGAGCAGCGCGAACGGATAGGCCATCTCGGCGGTTCTTTGCCCATGAAAGGACGCAATATTCAGCTTAACGGGTGCTCCTGTCACGGCGAGGACCTGATCCGCGGTGGCTTCAACCCGCAGTGCGCCGTCAACAATTTCCAAGCCGGCAGCCCCGTCAGAGTTTCCAACAATGCGGTTGGCCCGCTGGAGCGACTGACGATCCATGGCTCCGGAGGTGGAGACGCCGATGGCGGCGTTCCCCGCTCGGCCGAGGTCCTGGATAAGGGTCAACGGCAGGGACTGGAGTACCCTTAGGCCTTTCCCTTCTTCCTGGGTGGGGGACGGGCGTTCTGCGGTGGCCCCGGTCGTGGCTGAGAATGCTCGGACCGGCTGGAAGATGACTTCGGTCCCGGGTGTGACAAGGGCAGGGTTTTCCCTGGCCAAGTCCCACATTGCTGTTTGGGTGTGTCCGATGATCTGCCAGCCGCCTGGTGATACCCGTGGATAGACCGACGAGTACTTTCCGCCCAGGGCAACCGAGCCGGCCGGGACTGACGTGCGGGGGCTGGGCCGCCGCGGGACGTTCAGGAGGTTGTTTTCGCCGACCATATAGGCAAGGCCTGGGGAGAATCCTGTGAACGCGGCGGTCCAGGTTTGGCTCGAGTGGGCAGTGAGGACTGCTTCGGGGCTGAGGCCGCAGTGAGCGGCGACGTCCCGGAGGTCTTCTCCGTCGTAAACGACGTCGATGCGTACCAGAGCGTTTTCGCCGTGTTGCCGGGGCGGGAAGACCAGATTCAGCAGGGCTTTCCGGATACGGCGCGCCGACTCCGGGGTGGAGCAGGTGATCATAACCGTTTCGGCGGCACTGATGACCTCAAGCTGGCCCACCGGCGGGTTGGCAGTGAGATACTCCTGGAGGGCAAGGACGTCCTCGGGGTGCTCCAGTTCGGCCAGGAGCGCCCGCTGCCCGACGTGCCTGACGCCGCGAATCCGGCCTGCCCCGCCGGATTCCGTTGTGGCGGGCATGGGATCACACGTGAGCTTCATCGACGAGCCTCAGGTCTTCTTCCGGCCGGGGATCGCGGCCAATTGCCATTCCCACGATCGTGATGACGGCCATGGCGGAGAGGTAGATCGGGATCAGGTTCCAGCTGCCGCCCGAGGCTGCGGTCAGTGCTGTGAACACCAGCGGTGCGATGGCGCCGCCGACGACTCCGGCGAGGGTGTAGGCCAGTGAGCTGCCGACGTAACGGAGACGGGCGGGGAACTGCTCCGTGATGTAGGCGGCCTGCGGCCCGTACATCATGCCCTGAATGGAGAGGGCTATGGCGACGCCGATGATGAGGGTAACCGGTGACTTGTCCTGGGTCATGTTGAAGAAGACGGGAATGTAGATGGCCGCGGCGATGGTGCTGAGGCTGTAGACCAGCCGGCGGTTGAAGATGTCAGTGAGGATGCCGGCCAGGGGGATGACGCACATTTGGCAGGCGGATCCGATGAGGATGGCGGCGAGGACGTTGCCGGCGGTCAGTCCGAGCTGGCTGGTGGCGTACACGGCGACGTAGACGGTGAAGAGGGAGTACATGACGTCCGGGAACAGCCGTGACAGGGCAGCGGAGACCAGGGCGCGGGGCTGGGTCTTGAAGACCTCGGAAACCGGCGCCTTGGACCGTTCGTCCTTGACGACGAGAGCCTGGAAGACGGGGGTTTCCTCGAGCTTGAGGCGGATGACAAGTCCGAAGACCACCAGCAGGGCGGAGGCGAGGAACGCTACCCGCCATCCCCAGCCCAAGAAGTCGGCGGTGCTAAGGGACGCGGCGAGCAGTGCCAGGACGCCGTTGGCCATCAGGTTGCCCGCGGGCGGGCCGATCTGGGCAGCCGAGGACCAGAAGCCGCGCTTGCGGGGGTCGCCGAATTCGCTGGAGAGCAGGACGGCCCCGCCCCACTCTCCGCCGACGCCGATGCCCTGGGCCAGGCGCAGGAGCACCAGGATGGCAGGGGCCCAGATGCCCAGGACCGAGTAGTCGGGCAGGATGCCGATCAAGATGGTGGCGACGCCGATCAGCAGCAGGGTGATGACCAGGACGTGCCGGCGGCCGATCTTGTCACCAAGCCGGCCGAAGAAGATACCGCCGAGGGGCCGGGCGAGGTAGCCCACAGCGAAAGTGGAAAAGGAAAGCAGCAGCCCGACGAACTCGTCATTTCCCGGGAAGAAGATCTTCGGGAAGACGAGGGCGGAGGCGACTGAGTAGATCGCGAAGTCGTAATACTCCAGGGCGGTGCCGCTCAGGCTTGCCACATAGGCTTTGACAGCGCTGCGCTTCTTTTGGCGTTTGATTTCCGGCGCGGTCAGGTCTTGCTCAGGCATTGTTGCTCCCATGGTGTGCTCCAAGTGATGAGGGGAGTGGTCTGATGTGTGAAAGGTGCTTTGTCTGTCAGACAAAGCTTTTGATACTGATTCCTGCTGATTCCAGTGCTGCACGGACACGGAAGGCCATCGTGACTGCACCTGCTGTATCGCCGTGAACGCAAATACTCTCCGGGGCGACGTCTATGTCAACCCCGTCGATAGTGGTGATTTTTCCTTCGGTGACCATGCGGACAACGCGTTGTGCGACGTGGTCTGCATCGTGCAGCACCGCTCCCGGCAAGGAACGGGACGCCAGCCGGCCATCGCTGGTGTAGGCCCGGTCGGCGAACGATTCGGGGACACCGCGAAGGCCGGCGGCTTCGGCCCGGGACAGGATTTCTGAGTTGGGCATGGCCAGGATGGGCAGCGTGGCGTCGACGGACTTTACGGCGTCCACCACGGCCTGGGCATGCCCGGCATGATGGACGATCGCGTTGCCCAGTGCACCGTGCGGCTTGACGTATTTGACGCTGGTGCCGGCTGTCTTGGCGATGGCCTGAAGGGCGCCGATCTGGTACACGATCTCATCCGTGAGCTGGACCGGGTCCACGTCCAGGAAGCGCCGCCCGAAGTTGGCCAGATCCCGGTATCCGGGGTGAGCGCCGACCTGGACACCGCCGGCGACGGCGGAGGCGCAGGTGGTGCGCAGCACGGAGGGATCCCCGGCGTGGAAGCCACAGGCAACATTGGCGCTGGAAACGGACTGGAACATCGCGGCGTCATCGCCGAGTTCCCAGCGGCCAAACGATTCCCCGACGTCGCTGTTCAGGTCGATGGTTGTCATGGCTGTGATCCTTATCTCACTAGATGTTCACACCATCATGCAGCACGATTCGAAAACGTTCAACGATTTCAAGCCAAATTTCTTATTTCGTTCAACGATGCCGTGACGTCGGGAGCTGGGGCGTGTAAATTCGGGTTATGGAGATGCTCAACGCCTTGGACCTCGAGAACACAGCAGAGGCTGACCGGGATTCGCCCGAGAAGACGGCGAGCACTGCGGTGGCGGGAAAAGTTGCGGCCGAACTGCGTCGGCAGCTCACTGCCGGGCAGCTGAAGCCGGGTGAGCGCCTTAGTGAACCTGGGCTGACGAAGAGCTTGGGGGTGTCCCGGAATACGTTGCGCGAGGCTTTTGCCGAGCTCAGCGCGGAGCGTCTGGTGGTCAGGCTTCCGAGCCGTGGAGTTTTTGTCGCCTCACCAGGCCCCGCTGACGTGCGCGACTTTTATGTGGTGCGGCGGACCGTGGAGGTAAGTGCGGCCCGCAACGGCGGGTCGGCGGAAAGGATCGCGGCAGTGCGTGAGGCCGTGCTGAATGGCAAACGCGCAGCCGCGACCGGAGATCTCAATGCCCTCACCTCAGCGAACCAGCGCTTTCATGGTGCCATCGTGGAACTGGCTGAGAGTGATCGCCTGAACAGCCTGATGCAGCAGGTCCTTGCTGAGATGCGGCTGTTCTTCCACAAGGAATCTGTGGATGTCGCCTACTACACGCGGTTTCTGCAGGAGAACGAGTTGATTGCTGATGCTTTGTCCGCGGGTGATTTCCGAGGGGCGGGGGACATGCTCATGGAATACCTGCGCCGGTCCGAGGATCATCTGATGTCCATCTACCTCTATGGCGGGCGGCGACGAGGCTGACCGCAGGAAGGGATGCAGAAGCGCGGGCTAGGCCGGAGCGCCAACCGTGCCGGCGTCCCGTTCCGGCCTGGCGCAGGCGATGAAGTGTTCGACAAGGGGTTCGTGGCCTCCCGCCCGGACAACCACGGACAGCTCTACCAGGTCCACCCGCCTGCGCAGTTCCCGCCAGACAAGCCCCTGGGGCTGGTGTCTGACGGAGGACTCGGGGGCAAGGGTGACTCCCAGCCCGCATCGGACCATGGCGAGCTGGGAGTGGATGGAGTTGGCGAAGTGCTGGGCTTCGGGGCTGAACCCGGCTTGGCGGCAGGCGGCAACCAATTCGTCGTGGTAGTCGGGAGAGATATGACGTGGCAGCCACACCCATGGTTCGTCGCGGAACTCCGCGAGGCTGATTGGTTCCTCGCCGCCGGCCAGCGGGTGTTTTTCTGGCATGGCAACCACAAAGTGGTCCCGGCGCAGCGGCACAGAGCTGAGCCGCCGGCCGGTAGCGGTCTGACGAATAACTGCAACATCCAGCTCCCGGCGCTCCAGGGCATCTCGTCCATGGTGCGAATCGATCTCCTGGACATGGAGGTCCACGAGGGGACGGGAGGCGCGGAACTTTTGCAATATCTGTGGCAGCGTTTCACTAAACGCCGAGGTGACGGCACCGATACGAAGGGTGCCGGTCAGTCCTCCGTTGGCCAGGGCCGCGACTTCACGGGCTCGTTCCGAAGCCCCGACCAAGAGTCTGCACTGCTCCAGGAACAAATGACCCGCTTCGGTCAGCAGAACGTTCCGGCTCGACCTGTTCAAAAGCGTTGTTCCCAGCTGGCGCTCCAGCTGAAGAATAGCCTGGCTCAGCGGTGGCTGTGACATGTTCAGCCTGACCGCTGCACGGCTGAAATTCAATTCCTCGGCAACGGCTATGAAGTACCGGGCCTGTCGGACTTCCACCATCTGATCTAGTTGCCCTTCGTCTTCCAGCTATACCCAACAAGACCTTCACTCTATCGTGCCGGTCCGTTCTACTTGAAGCATGACCCATACAAACAATTCCCTGCTTGCCGGATACGCGGAGCTTGACTCCGCTGCCGTCTCGGACGCCCTGGACGCCCTGGAGCTGCCCCCGGGCCAGGCGGGTTTCCTCCCGGTCTGGGGGCACCCCAAAATTGTCGGCTTTGCCGTCACCGTCCAGCTCGAGCCCTACGTTCCCGGACCAAGCGGTGCGCACATCGGCTCCACGGCAGTTGCTGCCGCTACCGACGAGAACGTCATCATCGTGAACAACGAAGGCCGCACCGACGTCTCCTGCTGGGGCGGGCTGCTCAGCCTTGGCGCGGCGATGAACGGCGTCCGCGGCGTTGTCGCGGACGGCGCCTGCCGCGACGTCAACGAGGCCCGCGAAATGGGTTTTCCCGTTTTCGCCAAGGGACGCATCCCGGCGACTGCCCGGGGCCGGCTGCAGCAGAAATCCACCGGCGAACCCGTCCGGCTCGGCAACGTCACCGTCATCCCCGGTGACGTCGTGTTCGCCGACGAAACCGGCGTCGTCGTGGTCCCCCGCGCCCACGCCGAAGAAGTCCTGGAAAAAGCACAGGCCGTAGCGGAACGCGAACGCGGCATCGCGGCGGACCTGCGCGCCGGCGTCGCACTCCACGAAGCCATGCGCGACGCGCGCCTGGCCGGAACCACCGAAGGACACTGATGAACACCACCACCTCCGACATTGCCACCCGCCTGAAAGCGATCCCCACGGCGTCAATTTCCGATGCCATGGATTCACTTGGCGTCCACGGCACCCTGCACGGCCTCACGCCGCTGACCTACGACTTCCGGATTGGCGGACCGGCTTTTACCGTCCAGTACGAACCGGCAGGGTCCGAACGCGGCAGCGTTGGTGACTTCCTCGACGACGTCCCGCCCGGCGCCGTCGTCCTCATCGACAACCAGGCCCGCACCGACGTCACCGTCTGGGGCGGCATCATGACCGAAATCGCCGCCGCCCGCGGCATCGGCGGAACCGTCATCAACGGCGTGTGCCGCGACCTGAACGCAGCCCTGCGCCAGAACTACCCGCTGTTCAGCCGCGGCCGGTTCATGCGCACCGGCAAGGACCGCGTCCGCCTGGTCGCCGTCAACGCGCCGGTCACCATCAACGACGTCCAGATCTCCCCGCTGGACATCATCTGCGGTGACGCCGACGGCGCCCTCGCCGTTCCCGCAGCCCGCGCCGAAGAAATCGCCGACATCGCAGAACGCATTGAAGACGTCGAAGCCCGCATCATCGAGGCGGTGAAGGCCGGATCCACCCTGGTCCAGGCCCGCGCGGACCTCGGCTACCACGACCTGCAGACGAGGAAAGCATGACCAACGCCGCCGGCGGACACTCCGCAGCCACCCTGTACGAAGCCGCCAAACTTCCCTGCGCCTGCGATCCGGGCCTGAAGGCAGCCTGGCCCGGAGCAAAAGTCGCCGGCCCGGCCTTCACGGTCCGCGGCATCGGCGGGGATAACCTCGCGCTGCACAACGCCGTCCTCGCCGCCCCAGCCGGCAGCGTCCTCGTCGTCGAC
Organism: Pseudarthrobacter sp. NPDC058329; assembly: GCF_042879835.1. NCBI lineage: Bacteria > Bacillati > Actinomycetota > Actinomycetes > Micrococcales > Micrococcaceae > Pseudarthrobacter > Pseudarthrobacter sp. NPDC058329. The sequence continues at coordinate 31,919 of NZ_JBHVZR010000004.1, read as the reverse complement.
CTGCAGGGCGCGGCCTACGGCCACTGGGGCGAAGTGCTTGCCGTCGCCGCACAGCACCGCGGGATCGCCGGACTCGTCATCGACGGCGGCGTCCGGGACTCCGAGGAGATGGGCGCCATGAACTTCCCCGTCTTCGCACGGCACGTCACGGTCGTCGGCACCGTCAAGGACTACCCTGGCGACATGCGCTCCCCGGTCCGGGTCGGCGGCCTCGTGGTCCACACCGGTGACCTGGTTGTCGGGGACGCGGACGGCGTGATCGTCCTGCCCCAGGACGCCGCCACGGTCATTATCAACCGCGCCGACCAGCGCGTGGCCGATGAACAGCGCATCATCGCCGAGATCAGGGCCGGCAAAACCACGCTCGAGCTCTACAACCTGCGCGCCGAAGGCACTTTCACCGCCCCTTAACCCATCACTGGACGGGGAAGGGCGAACCCTTCCCCGTCCTATTGCCCGAAAGACATCATGGAAACTGCAGCAACGCCACTTCTCCGCACGACCGGTTCGACCGCCGTGGAACGGATCATCAGCAGCAGCCGGCGGCCCAGGTCACTCGGCGCCAAAAAACCCGGCGCCGTCTCGCTGGCTATGGGCGAGCCGGACTCCGGCACCCCTACAGCCATCGTCGAAGCAGCCGTCAACGCCTTGACCTCCGGCCGGACCCGCTACGCGCCCATGGCGGGCTCCCCCGAACTGCAACATGCCATCGCCAAACACACAGCAGCAAGGTACAGCCGCCCCACAGAGTCCGGAAATATCGTCCTGACCCACGGCGGAAGCGGCGGTCTCGCAGCGACCATGCTCGCACTGGTCAACCCCGGCGACCGCATCCTGATCCCCGAACCGACCTACTCCCTCTATGCCGACCATGCGGCCATGATCGGCGCCGAGGTCATCTGGGTACCCAACCTCGCCGACGGCTCCCTGGACCTTGACACCCTCCAACAGGAAGCGGCCGCTGCCGAGATGATCGTCCTTTGCAACCCCGGAAACCCCACCGGCCGCGTCTACCCCGACAGCGACCTGCACCGGCTCGGGCAGCTCCTCCAGGACAACCCCGGACTGCTGCTCCTCGCCGACGAAGCATACGCCGACATCACCTTCGACGGCGGTGCCTTCACCTCCGCGCTCACGCTGGTAGATGCGCGGGAGCAAATCATCTGCTGCAGCACCTTCTCCAAGACCTACGCCATGACCGGCTGGCGGCTTGGCCACGTTGTAGCACCGGTCCAGTTGGCAGAAAAGATCAATACCATCCACCGCACCATCAATGGACCTTTGAGCACTTTCGTCCAGGATGCCGCGATGACAGCACTCGAAACCCCCGACGCCGACCTTCAGGCCGCCGCCGACTCCTACCAGCAGCGGCGAGACGTCGTCGTCGATCTCCTCTCCGGACTTCCCGGCGTCGAGATGCTTCCGCCCCAGGGCGCCTTCTACGCCTTCCCAAAGATCAACTCGGCGCTGACTTCAGATGAGATGACCGCCCGTTTCGCCGAGGCCGGGGTTCTGGTCCGCTCGGGCAGCGAGTTCGGACCCTCAGGCGAAGGCCACATCCGGATTTCCTTCGCCACGGACCTGGAGAGCCTTCAGGAAGGGCTTGCCCGGTTCGCATCAGCCGTCAAGGAAATGGTATGAAGCGCAGGGAGTTACTGTTCAGGGCCCCGCATCCTGAGAGCCAGCGCGGCATCCGTTACGACGATTGGCCTACCCTGATCGGAGGACGGGTTGAGATCCGCCGGCACGGCACGGTGATTCAAACCGGGGTGGTGGAAATGGTCATGCCGGACTCCTCAGCGCTCCGGCTGACCGCAGACCCCATGCAAGAGCGGCGGTACTTTTCCAAGTCCGACGGCTTCGAGGTGTGGATCAGCCCCCGCGATCTCCAACCCCTCATCAGCAAAGCCCCGGTACTGGGGTAAAAACCCCTCCCCTGCCAGCGGAAACGCCCTGCCAAACCCCATACCTGAAGGACACGAATTCTTGACCACAACGAGCACACTGACCAGGCACTGGATGCCGCTGACCATCGACGGGACCCGCGTGCGGCTTTCCTGCATCAGCCGAAACGGGGCCGGGCTGCCCATCGTTTTCCTGCACGGCTTCGGATCCACCAAGGAGGACTACGCGGACGTTGCGCTGCACCCCGCCTTTGCCGGCAGGCCAATTTTCGCCTACGACGCACCCGGCTGCGGCGAGTCCGAATGCACAGACCTGGACCGGATCTCCATTCCCTTTTTGGTCAAGACCGCCGTGGCGGCACTTGCTGAACAGGGCATCGACCGGTTCGACCTGGTGGGACACTCGATGGGTGGGCTGACCTCCCTGATGCTGGCGCATCAGGAACCGGAGCGGGTAGCCAGCTTCATTGATATTGAGGGGAACGTCGCCCCCGAGGACTGCTTCCTCAGCCGGCAGATCTCTGCACCCGCACGAGGAACCGGAACAGTTCCTGGAGGACTTCATCGCCCGGAACTGGGCAGCGCCTTTCTATTCAAGCCCCCTGTACGCCACCAGTGTCCGCTACAAGGTCCGCGCCCGGGCGGTCCGCGGGATCTTCGAATCCATGGTGGACCTCTCGGACAACGCCCATCTGATGGAAAAATTCCTGGCCCTGCCACTGCCGCGGATGTTCATGTACGGAGAGCAGAACAAGACCCTCAGCTACCTGCCCCACCTGGCTGGCAACGGTGTGGTCCTGGCGGAAATCCCGCACAGCGGACACTTCCCCATGTACTCCAACGCTCCGGAGATGTGGCGCAGGATCGCAGCTTTTCAGGCTCAGGCGAATGAACCATCACCTGTTGCAGAAACCGCCCGCGCCTGACCCGGCCGCGAAGCAGGGCGCGCCGGCAGCAAAGCACCGGGGGCCAAAACTGGTCCCTCTAAATTTCGGCGAGACCGGATGCGGTGGTGCGGATGTGTCCCAGGAGTGCGCGCTTGGCGATCTCCGGATCCTTGCACTGAAGGCCGTCGATGATGGCCTGATGTTCAGCGATAACGGCTGCCTGACGCTCAGGCGTATTCATCAAGGCGCGTATCCCGATGCATATATGGCGGGCACGCAGGTCCGCGGACGCGTCGTTGAAGGGCTCGAACCAGTCCTCGACTTTCATGGGTGCTGGTAGCTCCCTAGTAGCAGTAGCGGTGGATGCTCCTATGGGAGTTGTCCCAGGCTTCTGGCGGCGGCAGAGTTATTCCCGCTGCTTTGCAGTCAAGCAAGGAAACGCTTATTAAACAGTTCAAGGCGCAGAGCGGGTTGGGGTGTACTCCAATTCCGCATGTCGGTTCGCGATCCGGTTGTGTCCAGGCATGCCTTGAGTCGAGTAGGTCTGGTGCAAGCTGATGCGGGGTTTCGTTGTTTCCTGGGTAGCGGCGGCCATCCAATTCGCAGAGAGTGCCTGCCGCCTTTCCGGAGAGGCGGCAGGCTCGTTCTGTACTGCTAGTTCGCGTAGGGGTCGTTGATGCCGATGTATTGGGTGGTGGTGTATTCGGCGATGCCTTCGGTGCCGCCTTCGCGGCCGAGGCCTGATTGTTTGACGCCGCCGAAGGGTGCGGCGGCGTTGGAGATGACGCCGGCGTTGAAGCCGACCATGCCGAATTCGATTTGTTCTGCCACGCGGAGGAGGCGGTTGAAGTCGCGGCTGTAGAGGTATGAGGCGAGGCCGTATTCGGATGCGTTGGCGAGGCGGATGGCGTCTTCTTCGGTGCTGAAGGTGGTGACGGGGGCGACGGGGCCGAAGATTTCCTGGCGGAGGATTGCGGCGTCGTTGGGGACGTTGGCGAGGACGGTGGGTTGGTAGAAGTAGCCGGGCCCGTTCACGGGGTTGCCGCCGGTGATGGCGGTGGCTCCGGCGTCGACGGCGGCGGAGACGAGGGTGTGCACGTCGTCCCTTGCGCCGGCGTCGATGAGCGGCCCGACCTTTGTCTCCGGCTCGGTGCCGCGGCCGGTGGTCAGGGCGCCCATCGCGGCGGCGAATTTGCGGGTGAATTCCTGGGCGACGGATTCGTGGACGAGGAAGCGGTTGGCGGCGGTGCAGGCTTCGCCCATGTTCCGCATTTTGGCGGCCATGGCGCCTTCGACGGCGGCGTCGAGGTCGGCGTCTTCGAACACGATGAAGGGGGCGTTTCCGCCGAGTTCCATGGAGGTGCGGAGCACGTTCTGGGCGGCGTCGGCGATGAGGCGTTTGCCGACGGGGGTGGAGCCGGTGAAGGAGACTTTCCGGAGGCGGGAGTCTTTTAGCAGCGGCCCGGAAATCCCGGACGCCGAGGAGGAGGACACGACGTTGAGGACACCTGCCGGGAGTCCGGCGTCGAGCATGGTCTGGGCGAACAGTTGGGCGGTCAGGGGTGTGAGTTTGGCGGGTTTGAGGACCATGGTGCAGCCGGCGGCGATGGCGGGGGCGACTTTGCGGGTGGCCATGGCCAGCGGGAAGTTCCAGGGGGTGATGAGCAGGCAGGGTCCGACGGGTTTGTGCTGGACGAGGATCTTGTTTTTGCCCTCCGGGGTGGTGAGGTAGCGGCCGTAGTCGCGGACGGTTTCTTCGGAGAACCAGCGCAGGAATTCGGCGCCGTAGGTGACCTCGCCGCGGGCTTCGGTCAGGGGTTTGCCCATTTCCAGGGTCATCAGCAGCGCGAAGTCATCGGCGCGTTCGCTGACGAGGTCGAAGGCGCGGCGCAGGATCTCGGCCCGCGCCCGGGGTGCGGTGCGGGCCCAGGACGCCTGCACCTTGTCGGCGGCGTCCAGTGCGGCGACCGCGTCGTCGCTGGTGGCGGAGGCGAGGGTGGCGAGGACCTCGCCGGTGGCGGGGTCGTGCACGTCGAACGTGCCGCCGTCGGACGCGTCCCGCCACTGCCCATTGATCAGCAGGCCGGTCGGGACCGAGGCGAGGAGCGCAGCTTCACGCTCCGACGAGATGGCAGGGGAAATTGTGGGCGAAGCGGTCATGAGAAGGTCTCCTCAGAAAGTGTGTGGGGGCCGGGGGTTGGGCCTGACGGGTCAGAGGTTCCGACAGGCCCAACCACCGGGGCTAGTAGCTGGCAGGGGTGTCGCCGTCTGACGGCTGGACGTACTGCGCAGCGAGGGTTTCGGAACCGCGGGCCAGGAGCGCGACGTCGGCGCCTACCAGGATGAAGTTGGCGCCGTGGTCGAGGTAGTGGCGGGCGGTGCCGGGGTTGAAGGCGTTGACGCCGGCTGGTTTCCCGGCTGCTTTGGCGGCGGTGAGGCAGTGTTCGACGGCGGTGCGCACCTCGGGGTGTTCCTGCTGGCCGAGCAGGCCCATGGACGCGGCAAGGTCCGAGGGGCCCACGAAGATTGCGTCCACGCCGTCAACTTTCAGGATGTTCGCCACGGACTCCACGGCCGCGGTGGACTCGATCTGGACGGTGACGCTTATGGTTTCATTCGCTCGCGCGAGGTAGTCCGGGACCCGGTTCCAGCGGGCGGCCCGGGCGAGGGCGGAACCCACGCCGCGGACACCTTCGGGCGGGTAGCGCGTGGCAGCAACCGCTGCTTCTGCCTCGGCTACGGAGTTGACCATGGGGACGAGCAGGTTCTGCACACCGAGGTCCAGGTACTGCTTGATGGTTACGGTGTCGTTGACCGGCGGCCTCACCAAGGTGTGGACGGGGTACCCGTGGATGGCCTGGAGTTGGGCGAGGATGGATTCGAGCCCGTTGGGGCTGTGCTCGGCATCCACCAGGAGCCAGTCCAGCCCTGACCCTGCGCACAGTTCGGCGATCAGCGGACTGCCGGAGCACACCCACATCCCGGCCAGCGGACGGCCTGCCTGACCCTTTTGCTTTTGCTCAGCGAGGGCGTCGCGGAAGGTTTTGTCTACTCGAAGCGGCATGTCACGCTCCCCAAAGGGCCATAGTCGGCGTGGACGGTGTCGCCCTTGTACACCCAGAGCGGGCGGGTGAAGGATCCGGCGAGGATGATGTCCCCTGCTTTGAGTGAATCACCGTGTGCAGCGATTTTGTTGGCCAGCCAGTGCACTCCGTTGGCGGGGTGGTCCAGGACGCCGGCGGCGACGCCGGTTTCCTCTACGGTCTGGTTTTTGTAAAGGATGGCGGAGACCCAGCGTAGGTCCACGGCGTCCGGCTTGATCGGGTTGCCGCCGATCACCATGGCTCCCATGGCGGCGTTGTCCGAGATGGTGTCCACGATGGTCCGGCCTTCCATCTCAATCCTCGAATCGAGGATCTCCAGGGCCGGAACCACGTAGTCGGTGGCTTTGAGGACGTCGAAGATGGTGACGCCCGGGCCCTTGAGCCCTTCTTTGAGGACGAACGCGAGTTCCACCTCGACCCGTGGGTGGGTGTACTGGTCCCACTGAACGGAGCAGCCGGTTTCGAGGACCATGTCATCGAAGATGGCGCCGTAGTCCGGTTCGGTGATGCCGGTGGCGTCCTGCATGGCCTTTGACGTGAGGCCGATCTTGCGGCCCACCAGGGTCCGGCCGGCTTCCTCGTTGCGGCGGCGCCACAGCTGCTGCACCGCGTAGGAATCCTCCACCGTCATCTCCGGGTACCGGGCTGTCAGGCGGGGGACCGGGGTCCGGGAACGCCCCGCCTCCACCAGTTCGTCCGCGATGGCCTCAATCGTCTTCGGCTCCAGCATTCTGCGCTCCTCAAGGTGGTACAAATCGTTCAGTTGTAAAGGGCAGCCGGTCCCGCTGTTGCGATACGGAACCGGCTGCCCGGTCAGTGCTAGAGCTGCGCGCCGAGCTTGAAGCCCTCAGCCCCGGCTGTTTCGCTGGGCCGGGTGTAGGAGAACCCGTCGGCGCCCACGGTGACGGCCATTTCGGAGGCGTCGGTGCGTTCGATGACGGGCTGGGGGTTCCCGTCGAGGTCCAGGACCAGGGAGGCTTCGGTGTACCAGGACGGGACCACGGGGTTGCCCCACCAGTCGCGGCGCTGGTTGTCGTGGACGTCCCAGGTGATGGTGGGGTTGTCCGGGTCGCCGGTGTAGTAGTCCTGGGTGTAGATCTCGATGCGGTGGCCGTCCGGGTCCAGGATGTAGAGGTAGAACGCGTTGGACACGCCGTGCCGGCCGGGGCCGCGTTCGATCCGGTCGCTGATGCGCAGGGCGCCCATTTTGTCGCAGATCTGGATGATGTTGTGCTTCTCGTGCGTGGCGAACGCGACGTGGTGCATGCGCGGGCCGTTGCCGCCCGTGAGGGCGGTGTCGTGGACGGTCTGCTTGCGGTGCATCCAGGCGGCGTAGGTGACGCCGTCGGAGTCCTTGATGTCTTCGGAGACGCGGAAGCCGAGGTCCTCGAGGTAGGCGCGGCCGCGGGGGACGTCGGGGGTGACCTGGTTGAAGTGGTCCAGGCGGACCAGCTCGCCGGCGGAGTAGAGGTCGTAGCGCTGGGTGAGGCGCTCCACGTGTTCCACGTCGTAGAAGAATTCGTAGGGGAAGCCCAGCGGATCCTCGACGCGGACGGAATCACCGATGCCCTTGGTGAAGCCTTCCTTACGGCGCTCCACCCGGCAGCCGAGTTCTTTGTAGTAGGCCTCGGCGGCGTCCACTTCGGCGGGGGACTTCACCCGGTAGGCGAACGCGGCGACGGCGGCGATGGGTCCCTTGCGCAGCACCAGGTTGTGGTGGATGAACTCCTCCAGGGAGCGCAGGTAGATGTTGTTCTCGTCTTCTTCGGTGACGTGCAGGCCCAGGACGTCGACGTAGAACTCGCGGGATTTGGCGAGGTCAGTGACCACGATTTCCATGTAGGCGCAGCGGACGATGTCCGGGGCCGGGACAGACGGGGTGGGAACGAAGTTGGTCATGATGGTCTCTCTTCTTCGAAAGGTTGGGGTTAGCTGTCGCTGGTTTCTGCAGCGTCTTCGATGTTGCCGAACTTGGGTGAGTGGGCTTCGTTGAGGGTGATCTGTACCGACTGCTGGGTGGTGTAGAAGTCGACTGAGCGGTAGCCGCCCTCGCGTCCGAGGCCCGAGGCCTTGACGCCGCCGAACGGGGTGCGCAGGTCGCGGACGTTGTTCGAGTTCAGCCACACCATGCCCGCCTCGATGGCGTGGGCGAAGTTGTGTGCGCGCTTCAGGCTCGAGGTCCAGACGTAGGCGGCGAGGCCGTACTTGGTGTTGTTTGCGAGCTCGAGGGCCTCTTCGTCGGTGTCGAAGGGGGTGATGGCCACGACGGGTCCGAAGATTTCCTCCTGGAAGATCCGGGCGTCTGGGGCGACGTCGGCGAACACGGTGGGTGCAACGTAGTTGCCGGTGGGGAATCCTTCGGCGCGGCCGCCGCCGGCGAGCAGCCGGCCCTCGGTCTTGCCGATTTCGATGTAGCTCATGACCTTGTCGAAGTGGTTCGGGTGCACGAGCGAGCCGACTTCGGTTGCGGGATCGCTCGGGAGGCCCACTTTGATGTTCTTCGCGCGCTCCGCGAAGCGGGCTACGAAGTCGTCGTAGATGTCGCGCTGCACGAGCACGCGGGACCCGGCGGTGCAACGCTCCCCGTTGAGTGAGAAGACACCGAAGACGGTGGCGTCGAGGGCGGCCTCGATGTCGGCGTCGGCGAAGACGACGGCGGGGCTCTTGCCGCCGAGCTCGAGTGAGAGGCTCTTGAACTGGGGGGCGGCTGCGGTGGAGATGGTGGCGCCGGTTGAGCTGTCGCCGGTGAAGGAGACGATCGGCACGTCGGGGTGCTTCACGAGGTAGTCGCCTGCGACGCCGCCGGATCCGAAGATCAGGTTGAAGACGCCGTCGGGCAGGCCTGCCTCGCGGAAGATTTCAGGCCACAGTACGGCGGAGAGCGGGGTGTAGCTGGCCGGCTTCATGACCACGGTGTTGCCCGTGGCGATGGCCGGGGCTAGCTTCCAGGACTCCTGCATGAAGGGGACGTTCCACGGCGTGATGAGGGCAGCGACGCCGATCGGCTTGCGGTTCACGTAGTTGATCTGGCGGCCGGGGACCTTGAATGCGTTGTCCTCCTGCCCGACGATGAGGTCCGCGAAGAACCGGAAGTTCTCGGCGGCGCGGCGGGCCTGGCCCTTGGCCTGGGTGATTGGCAGGCCGGAGTCGTAGCTCTCAAGAAGGGCCAGTTCATCATCGCGTGATTCGACGATGTCGGCGATCTTGTGCAGCACACGCGAGCGTTCGCGGGGCAGCATCTTCGACCAGGGGCCTTCCTTGAAGGCGCGCTTGGCGGCGGCGACGGCGAGGTCGACATCTTCCGGCTGGGCTGAGGCGACAGTGGCGTAGTTCTCGTTGGAGACCGGCTCCTGAACGTCGAACGTCTTCCCGCTGATCGACTCGACGAACTTGCCGTCGATGAAGTGCTGGAGATGTGTGGGCAGGTTTTCTGGAATGTGGTGCTGGGTGGTTTCTACGGAGGTCGTCATCGTTGAGGTCCTAACTGTGATTCGGGTACTAGTTGCTTTGGGCAAGGTAGGCGTCGAGGGTGGCAGAGCGGTGGAGGCGGGCGGCTTTTTCGATGGTGTCCGCATCTGCTCCGGATTCGATGAGCTGCAGGAGTGCTTCGTGTTCGTCCACTGAGTTGTGGGCGCGGCCGGGGACGAAGCGGAACGTCGAGGATCGCAGGGAAGCCAGCCGGTTCCAGCCGCGGTGGACGAGGTCCAGGATGTGGGGGTTGGGGCAGTGTTCGAACAAGACGCTGTGGAAGTCCTGGTTAAGCTGCGTGAAGCGGACGGGATCGAAGTGGTCCAGGCACTCGCGCATCTCCTCGTTCACCGCCCGTGCCCGGGCAATGGCCACCGAATCGATCAGTGGAGCGGACAGCGCGGTGGCGGCGCCTTCGATGATGCTGAGCGTCTGCATGGTGTAGAGGTACTCGGTGGGATCGATCCCGGCCACGGTGGCGCCGACGTTGCGTTCGAACTTCACCAGGCCCTCGGCCTCGAGCCGGCGGATGGCTTCCCGGACCGGGACGACGCTGAACCCGAGGTCCTTGGCAATGGAAGCGAGGACCAGACGGTAGCCGGGGGAGTAGGTCCCTTCGACGATCCTGGCCTTCACTGCGTCGTAGGCCTGCTGGGACTTGCTGCCGGCAGCGGCCGCGGCGGGAAGCTCGGTCACTGTCTCAGTCATTCGCTCGGCCTGCTTCCCATTCCTTGTACCGTGCCTGCCACTCGTTGTTCATGGGGTAGAGGCCGTCCACGCTGTTGCCCTGCTTGACCATCTCGAAGATGAAGGTTTCTTCCTGTTCCTGGGTGATGCAGTCGTCGACGAGTTCTTCGGCGATGGCCGGGGGGATCGCCAGGATGCCGTCGGAGTCGGCCACGATGATGTCGCCGGGCTGGACGGTGGCCCCGCCGCAGGCGATGGTGATGTCCGTGTCCCAGGGGATGTGGCGGCGGCCGAGTACGGCGGGATGCGGGTTGGCGAAGTAGGTGGGCATCTCCAGGCCGGCGACGGCGGTGTAGTCGCGGACGCCGCCGTCGGTGATGATGGCCGCGGCACCACGGACCTGGGCGCGGAGGGCCAGGATGTCGCCGACGGTGCCGGTGCCTTTTTCGCCGCGGGCTTCCATCACGAGGATTTCACCCTCGTTGACGGAGTCGATGGCGCGCTTTTGGGCGTTGAAGCCGCCGCCGTGGGTCTTGAAGAGGTCCTCGCGGTTGGGGACGTAGCGCAGGGTCCGGGCCAGGCCGACGACGCGACGGTCGGGGCGGGTGGCTTGCAGCCCGTCGATACTGACGTTGTTCAGGCCGCGCTTGCGCAGCTGCGAGGACAGGGTGGCGGTGGCCACGGACTCGAGCTTTGCCTTCAGTTCCGGAGTCAGAACACTGGCGGGTGCAGGCAGCCCGGCGGCTTCGCGGGATCCGTAGGCCTCTTCCCGCTGCAGGTCATCAACCTTGGGGCCGGCACCAAAGTCGGCGAACGGCGTCGTGCCTTCCTCCACGGTGGTGGTCAGGCGGCCGGTGGTAAGGCCGCCGTCAGCAGTGCTGACCTCCACCTCGAGCACGTCGCCGGGGTGGGCCACGGAGGCGCCGGCGGGGGTGCCGGTGAGGATGATATCGCCCTCCTCGAGGGTGAGCAGCTGGGACAGGTCCGCCACCAACCGGGCGAACGGAAAGAGCAGGTCCTCTGTCGTGTCGTCCTGGACCAGGTCGTCGTTGTGCCAGGTGCGGATGCGCAGTTTGGCGGGGTCGACGGCGTCTGCCGGGATCAGTGCCGGGCCCACGGGAGTGAAGCCGTCCCCGCCCTTGGACCGGAGGTTGGAGCCCTTGTCCGCCCAGCGCAGGTCGTAGACCCCGAGGTCGTTGCTGGCGGTGACCGCGGCGACGTGGCTCCACGCGTCCTCCATGCCGACACGGCGGGCGGCCTTGCCGATCACCAGGGCAATCTCGCCCTCGTAGCCGAGCAGTTCGCAGCCTGCCGGGCGCTCCACGCTGCTGCCGCTCAGGGCGAGCGAGCTGGAAGGCTTCAGGAAGTACGACGGCTGCGCCGGGGTCCGGCCGCGCTGCGCCGCCCGGCTGGGGTAGTTGATGTGCACCGCGATCACCTTGCGGGCTGCACCCAGGGTGTCCTCGTTGACCTGCTCCAAGACCGTCTCCTCATTAGGTACGAAATCGTATACGAACCACTATGAGGGGCATCACGTAGTTCGTCAACTCCGCCATTTAGGGGATGTGGCCATCTTGTCGCCTGGGTCACAGGTGCCGTACAGTTGTGACTCAAATGTCCACGTTTCGCATATAGAAACGTGAGTTCGAATATAGAACACGCCCTAAGTGTCTACAGCCCACAGTGAAGTGAGGAATTCCCGTGCAGTTTCACCACCACGGTTACGTATCCGGTGACCCGCGAGTCCAGCCCGCCGCCGGCGTCGGTATCAATCGGCCCGCAGAGCTCCCCGACCAGGTCGATGTGCTCATCGTTGGCACCGGCCCTGCCGGCATGCTCGCCGCCGCGCAGCTCTCCCAGTTCCCCAATGTCACCACCCGCATCATCGAGCGCCGCCCGGGCAGGCTCGCCATCGGGCAGGCCGATGGCATCCAGGCCCGCAGCGTCGAAACCTTCCAGGCCTTCGGGTTCGCAGAACGGATCATCGCCGAGGCTTACGCGATCACCGAGATGGCGTTCTGGAAGCCGGATGTGAATGATTCCTCGCGAATCGTCCGCACCGCCCGGACCCCGGATGACCCCGCCGGGATCAGTGAGTTCCCGCACCTGATCGTCAACCAGGCCAGGGTGCTGGACTACTTCGCAGAATTCATGGGGAACGCACCCACGCGGATGGCACCGGACTACGGCTACGAGTTCCAGGGACTTGAGGTTGCCGACGGAGGGGAATACCCGGTTACGGTCACGCTCCTTCACACCTCCGGTCCCAACGAAGGCCAGGAAAAGATCGTCAGGGCCAAGTACGTTGTAGGCGCTGACGGCGCGCGCAGCAAAGTTCGCCAGGCCATCGGCTGCACCCTCGCCGGCGACGCCGCCAACCACGCCTGGGGCGTCATGGACGCACTCGCCGTCACCGACTTCCCGGACATCCGCACCAAGTGCGCCATCCAGTCAGGTGAAGGCGGCAGTATCCTGCTGATCCCGCGCGAGGGCGGCCACCTGTTCCGCATGTATGTCGACCTCGGCGAAGTTGACCCCAATGACAAGGGCGCTGTCCGGAACACCAGCATCGAGGAAATCATTGGCAAGGCCAATGAGATTCTTCACCCGTACACTCTGGACGTGCGCAACGTTGCCTGGCACAGCGTCTACGAGGTGGGGCACCGGCTCACCGACCGGTTCGACGACGTCCTCCCGCAGGAGCGCGGCACCCGCACTCCGCGGGTGTTCATCACCGGCGATGCCTGCCACACCCACAGCGCCAAGGCCGGCCAGGGCATGAACGTCTCCATGCAGGACGGCTTCAACATCGCCTGGAAGCTCGGGCACGTCCTCGAAGGCCGCAGCCCCGAAAGCCTCCTGTCCACCTACTCCGAAGAGCGGCAGGTGGTGGCCAAGAACCTGATCGACTTCGATAAAGAGTGGTCCACCATGATGGCCAAGAAGCCCGAGGAGTTCGCCAGCCCCTCTGAGCTGGAGGACTTCTACGTCACCACCGCGGAATTCCCCGCCGGCTTCATGACTCAATACGCACCGTCGATGCTGGTCGGCACTGCTGAGCACCAAGCCCTGGCCACAGGATTTCCCGTAGGCAAGCGCTTCAAATCTGCACCTGTCGTGCGGGTCGCCGACACGAATCCCGTGCAATTGGGACACCATGCCACGGCGGACGGCCGGTGGCGGATCTACGTCTTCGCCGACGCCGCGCAGCCGGGAACGGGCTCCGCCACTGATCTGCTCGCCGAGTGGTTCGCCAGTTCGTCCGAGTCGCCGCTGGCTGCCACCCCGCAAAACGCTGACCTTGATGCCTGGTTCGACGTCAAGGTCGTTTACCAGCAGGATCACCACAACGTCGATATCGGCGCCGTCCCGGCAGTCTTCAAGCCGCAGGTGGGTCCGTTCAAATTGACGGACTACGAAAAGGTTTACGCCACCGATTTGTCAGCGGACATCTTCGACCTGCGCGGCCTGGACCGCCGCGGCGCCGTCGTGATTGTGCGCCCGGACCAGTACGTGGCAAACGTCCTGCCCCTGACCGCGACCGCTGAACTCAGTGCGTTCTTCGCACCGCTGCAGAAGCCGCGCCAGACGGTGGCGGCCGCGGCCCGGTAGTTCCAGGAGGTTCGAGCCACAGCCCTTGCCTCGACTGACAGGAGAGCTTACTTCTCCTAAGGCGTAGTCAAGGAAAAGCACACGCGGGATCAAGAGGCCGTGCCGCACTCCAAAGATTGTCCATTTTTACGCCTGCGCAGGTTCCCCGGAAGCTCGGGGAACCTGCGCTTGGTAGTTAAGGCTAAGCCAGTCGCAAGAATGAAATTACTTGTTGAAGGAAGGAACCCTGGCACTTCCACTTGACCGGCTACTGGATCCTTTGCTGCAGAGACTGTGCGATTCTCTGGGCTGCTTGAATGACTTTCTCGCCGTGGTCCTTGCCCGGTGATGCGACGACGCGGGCCAACGGCATGGCAAGGCAGACTGCAGCGATAATTTCTTCATCAGTCTGTACCGGGGCGCTAATTGATCCCAGTCCTGGTGTTCGGACACCCACGGACTCGATCCAGCCAACTGTGGCCAGCTGGGAAAGGGCGTCCTCGTCGCCCGCCAGCACTTTGCCGCTTGATCCTTGGGGGAGGGGCAGCCTTGAGCCTGGAGGCAGGATCGCACGGAGTTCGTGCTGGCTGTCGGCGCTGAGCAGGCAGACCCGTTCATCTCCCCGCCGCACCCACAGTTGCGCGGTTTCGCCGGTCCGGTCCCGCAGTTCCCGGAGGACTGGCATGCCGGCGTTTTCCAATGCTGAGCGGACGAACCGGTCGCCCAGCCGGAAGGTGCCGGTATCGGTGCGACGGAGGAACCCGTAGTCAGCCAGTTGCAGCGCCAGTCGGTGCGCCGTGGACACCGAAAGGCCGGTCTGCCGTGACAGCTCACTGGCTGACACGGCCGACCGGCCCACGGCATCAAGGATCGATGCGGCCCGCTCGAGGGTGCGGTTGCTTCCGTTGGTTTCAGGAGATGGCATATGAGAAGCCTATGGTGCCCGGCTAACCCTTGGCGGCCACGGATTCTGTCATGAATTCGGCCACGACCTTCTGGGAGATGGCTACGTCGAGGACGAAGACGCCTTCGTCGTTGGTGGTCAGCCAGTCACTGAGGTGCTGCAGGTCTGCCATGGTGCGGACTTTCGCGCCCGAGGTGCCAAGGGCGCGGCCGACGGCGGAGAAGTCCACTTCGTCAATCAGCATTGCCTTATCGTGCAGCCCTTTCGCCGCGTACTGGTGCAGCTCTGCGCCGTAGGCCGAGTCGTTGAGTACCACTACGACGCCTTTGCGGGTGGCGCGGATGAAGGTTTCGAAGTCGGCGAGGCCCATCAGCCCGCCGCCGTCGCCGCTGACCAATACAGTCGTCCGGTCAGGGCGGGCAACGGAGACGCCGGCGGCAGATCCGAAGCCCATGCCGATGGATTGGAATGCGGTACCGACGAAGACCATGGCGTGGGGGTCCGGCACTGAAAGGTACATGGGTGCCCAGCCTATGAAGTGCCCGCCGTCCATCACCACGGACCGTTCCGCCGGCAGGATTCCGTCCAGGGCCGCGACGACTGCCCGTGGATTCAGCCGCCCGTCCGGGCCAAACTCCTCGGGGTTTTCACTGGGCAGGGACGAGCGGAACTCCGGGCTCGCTACTTCAGGAGCAGAGTCCCGCCACGTTGTTGTCGTGGCCGCGGTGACGCGTTCCAGCAGGCCTTCGACAAATGGGCGGATGTCCGCCCGAATGTAGTCCGCGGACGGCAGGTTACCGGGGTCCGGTTCGTTATCGATCCGGATGATCTTCGTGTCCGCGGGGAACAGGGTGCCATAGCGGGTCTGGAACAGGTTTTGGCTGGCCCCCACGACCAGGACCACATCTGCCTGGCGGGCGATGTCCAGGCGATGAAGCCTTGTGAAGCCGCCGGCGATGCCCAGGTCCCAAGGGCTGTTGAATGCGTTGGCTGCCATGAGCGAGGTCATGAAGAGCGCGCCACGGCGGTCCCCAAGCTGGAGAAGGGGCGCGACGGCGTCGGCCAGGATCATGCCGCGGCCGCCCAGGATCAGCGGCCGCTTGCCGGCAGCGAGGACCTCAGCGACCCGGTCGAGGTCGCCGGGATCGGCGGGCCAGGCTGGTTTGGCGGGCAATGGTTCGAGGGGCTGTGGTTCTGAGGGCGGGGCCGTAGCCAGATCGTAAGGGATGGCCAGCACCACGGGCTGGACGGTCTGCAGGGCAAGGTCGAAGGCGCGGTGGGTGATCGCTTCAGCGTTGCCGGGACCGGCCACAAGGGTGAGCACGCCGGCAGCTTCCGCTGCTTTGGCTTGGTCGATGTCGAAGGGCCTGGGGCCGGTGGAGGGCGCGTCGCCTACTACCAGGACCAGCGGGATCCGGGCTATTCGGGCTTCGGCGAGGGTGGTGTAGGCGTTGGTGAAGCCGGCGCCGTAGGTTGTGGTCGCTGCTGCGATTTTTCCGGTTGCCCGGTAGTAGGCGTCAGCCATGGCGACCGTGGCCGATTCGTGGCGTGCGGAGGTGAAGGGGCAGCCCCGGCGCGTCAGTCGGCTGATGAGGTGGACGTTGCCGTTGCCCATGAGGCCGAACAGGTGCCCCGCACGCTCCGCGACCACGTCAGCGACGATCGCGGCCACGTGGCCTTCATCGGGCAGGGCCGCCGTCTCGCCGGGCGGAAATTGGGTGCTGGTACTCGTCATGTCTTTTCTCATTCCTAGGTGGTGTACGTGGAAGCGCCGCGACGGCGGCGCCCGGCTTTGTGCCGGGCGCCGCCGTTCATTCCTGCTGTCAGGCGAGGAACGGGACGATCAGCGACGTCACGAACAGGACCAGTGCGCCGCCGAGGCGGTTGGTCAGGGCTGCGAACGGCATGAGGTGCAGGCGGTTTGCCGCGCTGAGAACTGCAACGTCACCGCTGCCGCCGGTGTCTGCCATGACCAGGCCCGGGGTGATGGATGCTTCGACGAAGTTGAACTTCACCAGCCATCCCAGGATGCCTGAGGTCAGGGTGGCGATGACGACGGTGCTAATGGTCAGGAGGATGAACAGGGGGTTGCTCAGCGAGGCGATCACTTCGGTGATGTCAATGTAGGTGAGGCTGACGCCGACCAGGAGTGCAGGAACGAGGACGGTGCCGATCAGATCGCCCCAGTCAGCGGCGGAATCCTCGACGTCCTGGGGGAGCAACCCGAAGATTTTGACGAGGGCGGCCGCGATGATGGCCCAGGCGTAGGGGTGCAGGCCGCCGGGAAGGAGGGCTGCGATGAGTTCTCCGAAGACAAAGAGGCTGCCGGCGATGAGCAGGCCCTTACCCAGGGCGATGAAGGAGGACGTGTCGCGCTTCGGGGGAACCGTGAGTTCGTCGGAGCGGCCCTTGATCCGCAGGAGCTGGCCGTGGCCGTTGAAGCCAACGAAGAGCTGCTTTTTGCGCTTGCCCAGGCCGTTATAGATTCCGGCGATGAGGATGCAGACGATGTTCGCCATGACGACGGCGGACATGAGGTCACCCATGAAGGCCGCGGAGTCACCACCGGTTTTCGCGGCATACATTTCGGACATCGGCAGGGCGCCGACTCCAAGGCCGCCGGCCATGATGGGGGCTGCGATGAAGAGGATGCCTTCGATGAACCCAAACCCGGTCGCTGCGGCCAGGAGCCCCACCAGGACGAAGGTAGCGATGAGGCAACCCACGATGGGTACTGCGAAGCGGGGGCCTGCCTTCAGCAGGAGCGCACGGGGCATGCCCAGGATGGCGCCGGCGATGATGCCAACGACGAAGAAGTCCAGGAAGCCGTGGCCGTCGACGAAGTTCCGTACCACGGTGACCAGGTTCTCGGGCATCAAGCCGAAGAAAGCCAGTGTGGCCGGTGCGAAGGTGCACAGGACGGTTGGCAGCCCGAAGTCCCGGACCACCGGGAACAGGTTACCGATCCAAATAAACAAGCCGCCAAGGAGGATTGTGGTGGCGAAACCGGCAACCATGGTGTCGGGAAGGTTGCCGGTGAGGGCTGCGGCGAGGACGAGGCCCGCCAGGACGAGATAGAGGGGAGCAGGGACGCTTGAGATTTTGAATCCTAAGCGGCCTGGGTAGTGGGTGCCCGGCCGGGCGCCGACAGTTTTGGTGACGGGGTGTTCGATACCGCCGGCGGGGCCGGGGCTTGTCTCGCTCATGGCGTCATCCATAGGTTCGCTGGTGGTTTCCGTGGTGCGTGGGTTTGTTGACATCATCGTCTCCGGAATGGTGGGTGGGAACTGTTTTCTTGTGGAGGGCTCAGTGAAGTGTTGTGTGGCTCAAGGGGATTCGGGCGGGAGTCTTAGCGCGCCGGGTCCAGCAGCGCGGCGGGGGAGTGCGCTACGACGTCGCGGGCAAGGCGTACGGCGTCGGCCAGGCGGTCCTCGTCGATGCCTGTCTCGTGGCCGGCATCGTGCAGGTAGCGGACCAGCTCTTCGGTCGCGATGTTGCCGTGGGCGCCGGGTGCGAAGGGGCACCCGCCGTAGCCGCCCAGCGCAGAGTCAAAGCGGACGACGCCGGCGCTTACGGCAGCACCCGCCGTTGCCAATGCCTGGTGGTGGGCGTTGTGCAGGTGGAGGTAGTAGGTCAGATCCGGTTCGGCGTCGCGTACGTGGTTCAGGCTGGCCAGCACCTTCTCGGTGGGCGTGGTGCCCAGGGTGTCGGCCAGGCCGACGTCCTTGATCCCCATGTCCGAGAAGGCCCGGACCACGCGGAGCAGATGCTCAGGGTCGATGCTGCCTTCGAAGGGGCAGGTAAAGGCAGTGGAGATGCCCGCGAAGAAGCGGGTTTCCGGGTACCGGCTGACGGAGGCAGCGATGCCGGCCAGAGCGTCCTCGATGGCTTGCCCCGCATTCGCAGTGCTGTGCGCCTGGCTCGCGGATGTGACCACCTGTATGTCGGTGGCGCCGGCCTCAACGGCCCGTTCGATGCCCTTCCCATTGAGGGCGAGGCTGGTGTAGGCAATCCCCTCAACGTGCGGCAGCGAAGAGATGACTTCGGCGGCGTCGGCCATTTGCGGTATGCGCTTCGGATTCACGAAGGAGGCGGCTTCGATGCGTTTGATTCCAGCGGCAATGAGGGCCTGGGCTATTTCCAGCTTGTGGGCCGTGGAAACGATGACCGGTTCGTCCTGCAGGCCGTCGCGCAGGAAAACGTCGGTGATATCCACCTTCATTCAGCGCACCTCCTGCAGTCCTAGGTCGTCGATCTCGTCAGCGTTCATCCCGGCGAGTTCCTGGAGGACCTCTTGGGTGTGTTGGCCCAGCTCCGGGCCAACCCACTTAACCTGGCCCTCATGGCCGGGGATCTTGGGAACGACGCCGGGGAAGCGGATCAGCTCGGGTTCGTTGTCGATGACCACCTGGTGGGTCTGGATCATGTCGCGGGCCAGGTAGTGCTTGTCTACAGCGATGCTGGGCGCGTCGTAGACGGGACCTGCCGGGACGCCGGCGTCGTCCAGCTTGTCCAGAACCTCAGCCAGGGGCATGCTGCCGGTCCAGGCCGAGATGGCGCCGTTCAACTCTTCCTCGCGCGCACCGCGGCCCTGGGTAGTCAGGAGGGTTTCGTCCTCGGCCAGGTCGTCCCGGCCGATCGCCCGCATGAGCCGGATGAACACGGAGTTCGAGTTCCCCCCAATGACGACCTCAAGGTCGTCGCCGCAAAGGTACGACCCGGTGGGCACGACACCGGGCAGGGCGCCGCCGGTGCGCTTCCGGATCATGCCGTAGGCGTCGTAGTCCGGGACGAGCGATTCGAGGAGGCTGAAGACGCCTTCATAGAGTGCGACGTCGACTACCTGGGAGCTGTCGGTCTTCTGCCCGAGGGCTTTCTGGAGCATGAGCATCAGGGCGCCGATCACCCCGTACAGACCGGCGACCGTATCGCCCAGGCTGGCCGCCGCACGGCCGGCTGGCCGGTCCGGCTCGCCCGTGATATAGCGCAAACCTGCGAATGACTCTGCGGAGCTGCCGAACCCGGCGCGGTTCTTATAGGGGCCGGTTTGGCCGTAACCGGAGATCCGGACCATCACAATACCGGGGTTGAGCTCCTGAAGAACGTCCGGCCCAAGACCCCACTTTTCAAGGGTTCCGGGACGGAAGTTTTCGATCACCACATCGCACTGGGCCGCGATCTTCTTGACCGCCTCGCGTCCGGCCTCGGAACGCAGGTCCAGGGCGACGGACTTCTTGTTCCGGCCGATAGTACGGAACAGCATTGAGGTTGTTCCCCGGGTCTTGCGCCAGTCGCGCAGCTCATCGCCGCCCTGCGGCTTTTCAATCTTGATGACTTCAGCTCCGAAATCACCAAAAATGCGGGCTGCGAACGGTCCAGCGATAAAGCTGCCGAGCTCCAGCACACGGATGCCTTGAAGCGGGAGGGAGTTCCCCTCAAGGTGAAGTTCCTGCGTCATGTCTGTCCTGCCTGCGTCGTTGAGTGCAAAATTACTCAGCAATTTCCCACTGAGTGGGATAACCTTGTCATCAAGCGGATAGACATTAGCAGTGGACTGTGATGCGCGCAACAAGTAATTCCCAAGGCGCACCATTCCGCCTCAGACTCCTCCGGCAGGCCGACATATCCGCCTTGTGAGCCACGTCATCTTCTGCTAACGTCTTCCCACTTGGCAAACGAAGCTTCCCACTAGATGGGAACTGCTCTTGGGTAGGGGTGCCGCGGAGGCGCGGCTTCCTGCCCCGGGCAAGCACTCCGCGCCGGACCGCGCACACTCTTATCAAGGCAGGAAGACCAATGACTCACTATGACATCGCTGTCATTCCCGGAGACGGAATCGGAACCGAAGTCGTCGACGCGGCTCTGTCGGTACTGAAGGAATGCGAAACACGCTACGGGCTGAAGCTGAACTACACGTTCTACGACTTCAGCGCAGACCTGTACCGACGTACCGGACGAAAGATCACTGCTGCCGATATGGATGAGATCGGCAAGAAAGACGCTGTGCTGTTCGGCGCGATGGGGCTGGCGGACGTTCGCGGACCCGAAGGCCTTGAACTGGGCGCCCAGGTGGAAATGCGGGCCCACTACGGGCTCTTCTCAAGCCTCCGGCCCGTTCGGCTTTTCCCGGGAGTCGAGAGCCCTGTCAAGGCGAAGAACATCGACATGCTCGTCATCCGTGAAACCTCCGAAGGGATGTTCGCAGGACTGGCAGATCACCATGAGCCCAGCGACGAGAGTGCCAGTGACCGTATGACAATCACCCGGGCCACGTGCGAGAAGCTCTTCGACGTCGCCTTCTCACAGGCGCGGGCGCGCCGCAAGCGGGGCACTCCCGGACACGTAACGCTGCTGCACAAATCAAACGCCCTGCGCAGCAACGTTTTGATGGAGAAGGTTTTCGACGAAGTCGCGGCCAAGAACTCCGACATCGGAAGCGCGAAATACTACATCGACGCTGGGTCCATGTATATGGTGACCGACCCGGAACGCTACGACGTCGTCGTCTCAGAGAACATTTTCGGCGACATCCTTTCAGAGATCGCCGCTGGACTCGTCGGCGGTCTTGGCGTCGCGCCTTCTGCTGACGTCAGCCTTACACATGGCGTGTTCCAGCCCTCACATGGAAGTGCGCCCGATATCGCCGGTAAGGGCATCGCAAACCCGACGGCGATGATCCTTTCTGCTGCGATGATGCTGGAGTGGCTGGGCGAACGCCGTGGAGATGAGCTCTGCACCCAGGCAGCACAGAACATTCAAAGCGCCGTCGAGGCGGCACTCGTAACGGGACCCCTGGCACGTGACCTGGGCGGGACAGCCAATACCCAGGAAGTGCTGGAGGCTGTCCTCAACGCCTTGCCGGCATAGCTGATGGGTAGGCCGGCCCGGACACCCCGCCGTGGCCATGACCGGCCAGCACCGTCGCAAACCCGTGCTCGGCATGCATAGAGCGTCATGTCGCCGCCGACAAATACTGACTCAAGAAAGATGCCACGAATGACATACAAGGTTTTGTTCGTAAACCCGCTGAACGATTACATCGACCGGATTCTGGAATCGACGCCAGAGGGTTATAACGTGAAAGTGATGCCGCTAACAGCGGATCTGGCGGAAATTTGCCGTGAAGCTGAAGACGCAGATTTCCTGATCTCCGGCGTAGATGTTCCCGAAGAGGTGTTCCGGGCTGCCAGGAACGTGCAGTTTATCCAGTACATGAGCTCCGGTTATGGGCAGCTTCCGGTCGCCGTCCTGGACGAACTGGGCGTTCCGGTTGCCCAGATGAAGACCCACTCCATCTCTGTAGCAGAGCATGCCCTGACGTTGATGCTGACGGTGATGCGGCGGATTCCAGCCTCTACGCAGCTGCTGCGCGACGGTAAATGGCGCGAGGACCTGGACGAGACGTCCTACTCGGAGCTGTACAACAAAACAGTTGGAATAGTCGGACTGGGAAACATCGGACGCTGGATCGGCAAGATCGTCCACCACGGTTTCGGCGCCAATGTGGTCTTCTACGACAACGCGGAGATTCCGTTGACCGTTTCGGAACTGATCCCGGCCCGTGCCGTCCCGTTGGAAGAGCTCATGGCAGTGTCCGACGTCGTCTGCCTGAGTCTTCCCCTGAACGCGCAATCGAACAAGTTGATCGGGCGGGACGAACTTGCCCTCATGAAGCGCAGCGGCGTTCTCGTCAATGTCGGCCGCGGCGAAGTGGTGGACCAGGATGCTCTCATCGAGTTCCTGCGCGAGGGGCGCATCGGGGGAGCCGGACTTGATGTCTACGAAAAGGAGCCACTGGATACCGCCAGTGAACTGCTGAACATGGAACAGGTTGTCTGCACCCCCCACATGGCAGGCGTTGGCTGGGAAAACGTTCAGCGCAGGATCGCGACCGTGTGGCAGAACTTCGACGCGGTCCTCCGTGGCGATACTCCAAGTGGAGTGGTAACTGCGACGAAGCGCGCGGTCAGCGTCACCACCGTCTAAGTCCCCCGGGCGGAGCCGCGACAGCCCGGCGGCTCCGCAGGGGACTTTCATCAGCAGCAAGAACTCCTCGAGACCGGGTGCTGCGTGAGTTCACACCTTAAGGAGTGTCTGTAATGAGCCGTCGTCGAGTATCCAGCGCCCGGGGAGGCGGCGTCGACTCCGTTACCCTGGCCGAAACCAGCCGGCCGCGGCACGACGGCGTCCGGAAGATCGACCATGTGGCGATGGCGGTCCACGATGCGGACGCGTCGTCTCAGTGGTTCGAAGAGGTTCTGGGACTGCAACGCATCCATGACGAACTTGTCCACGACGTCGGCCTACGCCTGTTGTGGCTGGCGCCCGCGGACGCCACGGCCGGGATCGGGGAGGCGAGCTTTCAGATTGTCCAGCCACTGGGCCCAGGAGCGATCGCGGACTTCCTCGCCCAAAAAGGTGAAGGGTTGCACCATGTTTGCTTCGCCGTCGACAACGCTGAGGACTTCCTGAGGTCCAGGGGCCAGATGGGCGGGATCTTCACCGGCGGGTACGGCCTGCCATGCGCGTTCCTGAGGGCCGCCCCGGAGGGCATAGCGATAGAGATTGTGCAGCGGGAACACCCTGCGTCATAGGGTGGCCACAGCGGGCCCCTTCTTTTCAACCCGTTAGAGCGATCGACAGACGGAGAAGGCTCCGTCCCATCTGGGACGGAGCCTTCTCCGATTGGTCGGACCTGTGAACCGCTTCAGCGGATTTGGCTACCTTGTACTGACGGATACCGTGAGGGATCCGCCGGCGGAGGACGTCAACTTGATGGTTGGCGTCACCGGTGCAGCCGAGTTACGGGCCCGGATCGTCCAGCTACCGTCAGCGGCGACCACCGCGGTGCCGATCCGCACACCATTGGCGTTGGTGGCCGTGATCGTGTTGCCGGTGGTGATGCTGGCGCTTCCACCAAGCCGCCATTCCCGCTTGTCAGCGCGGAACTCGGCCGTGGCCGTGAGCTGGTCCGCGGGAGTCAGGGTTGCCGAAGCACCGGCACCAAAGGTTGCTGGAGCGCTCTCGCCTGCTGCGCTGGTAGCGACCAGCTTGAGGGTGTAGGTGGTGCCATTGGCCAACCCGCTCAGCACAGCGCTACGTGCTGCTGCGTCCGTGTTCACCGTGACCGCTGTTCCTGCGGCCGGCGTGGCCGTCAGGACGTAACCGGTAACCGGCGTATTGCCTGCGGCTGCACCCTGCCATTCGACAGTCGCGCCGCCGTTGCCGGTGGTCACGCGAACGACGTTGGGAGCGGCCGGTGCCGTCAGCTCTCCTGCCTTTGTGGAGAAGGCCACTGATGCCGCTGAGGAATTACCCGCACTGCTATTAGCCGTGACGACGAAGCTGTACTCCGTGCCAGGTGTCAGCCCGTCGAGCTTGGCTGACGTGGCACCGCTTCCTACCGTAGCCGTAGCGACTACTTCCTCCCCGGAGCGCGCCTGAACGGTGTACCCGGTTACAGCCGAGCCGTTGGCGGCGGCCGCGGTCCACGTGATATCCGCTGAACCGAGCAGAGAGCCATCGTTCACTGCCACGTTGGTCGGAGCTGCGGGTGCGGAGGCTGCGGGAGGTTCCTCGGCAGACGTTACGGTAACCGTGCCGGCCGCCGCAGGGGTACTTGACTGTCCGTTTATCGCCACTACCTTGACCGGGTATGCCTGACCGTCCACCAAGCCGCGGATGGTTGCGCTTGTTGCTTCGGCTCCTATCTTGACGCTAATTTCCTGGTCCAGAACAGTGTCCTCCGCGATGACTTCGTAGCCGGTGATGGCAGGAGCGTCCGCGGGGACAGTGGCAGCTGACCAGGTGGCGGTAATGCTGTTGTTGCCTGCCGTGCTGGCGAAGGCCTCAGTTGGTTGGTTGGGTGCTTGCCCGGAAGGCCCCGCGGGGCATCCGCCGAAGCCTGGGCCGTCGATCTCCTTGAACTCGGAGATGGTCAGGCCGAGCTGAGCTTCAACACCAGCGGGTTCTGCCTGCCAGCTGGCGACGGACGGGTCGCCAGCAAAAGCGGCGTCCCGCTCGGCTTCAGAGAAGAAACTGTACGTTACCGTGAATTCGCCGTTCGCAGCGTTGCCTTCGACCGTGTAGCCGGCAGGTGTCTCATCGTCGGGCCAGCCGATTGCCCGTTCGCCGATGCCCATATCCCTCATGTCGGGGTTGACGATCTCCACCGCCATGCGGGCGATGTCGACGTCCGCGCCGTACTTGCCCTTGACCACAACCTGGCCCTCGACGTCACCGGCGACGTCCGGAGTGGGCGTCCCGTCAACCGAGTCGACTGAGGTGATGACCGACGTGCCTGCTATCGCTCCGTCCCCGCTGCCATCCTCAAACTCGACCGTGACTTCGTCGCCCCCTGTGATGTTGGGTGTGACCACATCCCAGCAGGAACCTCCCGGGTGATTGACCTCAAGGAAGCCTGTGGCATCGACCACGCCGTGTGCGACGCCGATGAGGTTTCCGCCCCGGGACACGCGGATGGTTGCGTCCTGCCCCGCCTGTGCAGCGTATCCCTCGATTGCGACCATGTCGCGTTTGGTGAAAATTTCAATGTTGCCGGGACCGACCGGGGGGTTCGCCGCCATTACAGCGGACGTGCCAACTCCCACAAGTGCCAGCGCGGTGGTTCCTGCGAGCAAGCCAGTGATACGCCTGCTTGAGGACGAGTTACCGGGCCAACCGGGAGGAACGTGCCTTCGAATGCTCATTTGAGTCCTTTCCATGTCGGGGCTCTCAGGCCCCGGCGTCTCAGCTGCATGATGGACGCCTGCTAACGAGTGATACCAACCACTCTCAGGAACCCGGGTTGGAGAAACGTTAGAAACCCGGTTGCAAAAACCTTGGTGCAGCCCCGTTTCCAGGCCGAAATCGTTGGGCCTTGCCTGAAATGTGCCGCTTGCACCGGCGACGTCCAACACGGGGTTTAAGTTGGCCTGATGGGACCGTGGCAGCTGACGCATGGGAGATCGAAAGCGGCAAAGGGTGAATACTTTGGGGTGGTTCCCAGGCGCGGGCGCAGAGGTTAAGATGCTCGGCTCGCGCGCGTCGTGGGGCTTGAACAGGGCGCTGGAATGGCGCGCCTTCACTTACCCTGCTGTACAGGGAAGCCTGCGAGCCGGGCCCGGCGGTTCTCAATCAGGGGATTCCCGAACAGCACCAGCGTCTCCGGGGCACCTTGTAGAAACCTGAGATAGGGCAGCGCGACCTCGGAAGGACCGTCCAAACGGACGGCTTAGGTGCTCAGTGCGGTTGAACCGTCCATTGGCAGCCGCTACCCCCGCAGCGCACCCAGCCCCGAAATCAGCGCCTCCAGTCCCAGTTCAAATGCGACGTCGGCCGGGCGCACCGAGGGCTGCCCCAACGAAGCGCTCCGCACCGCAGCAGTAAAATGAGGCGTCGCATCAGCCATCGACCCGGCATCAAAAATGTCCTCCGGCGCAGTCACATCGTAGGCCGAGCCGAAAATAAAGGACTCCAGCGCCACAATGGAGGAGACAATCCGGTCCTGGGGAAAGCCGGCGTCGAGGAAGCCCTTGCTCACCGTCTCGTACATGGCCAGCGTCTGCGGCGCGTCGGTCACTGGAAGGACGGCAATGACTGGAATCAGCGGGGTGTGCTCGGCGAAAACATTGCGGTAGCTCCACGCCCAGCTGCGTACGGCGTCCTCCCACGGTGCCGCGCCGAAATCCGAGACGTCCACCAGCGAAGTCAGGTGGTCCTCCACCAGGAGCAGGACGTCCCGTTTCGCGGCCACATGGTTGTAAAGGGCCGACGGCGCCACGTCCAGTTCCTTCGCCAGGCCCGCCATGGTGAGCCCGTCATAACCTTTCCGGTTAATCAGTTCCAGCGCGGCCGCAGTGATCCCGCCCTTATCCAGCAGCGCTGCCGAGGGCCGCCCTGCCCGCCTGCGGGCGGGACCTCCGTTAGCGTCCGCGTTTGACGCGGAGCGTCCCTGTACGGCTGGTCCTGCCGGCATCACTGCCCTTTCTCTGGTGGTCACCAGCATTATTCCACCCGGTACTTCCAGTCCCCGACAGGAACGGCTATAGTTCTACTAAATGAATGCCATTCATTTAGTGCTCCCCATCACAGGGGAATGCAGAGAGGACATCATGCAGAACCTGAACCGCGACGTCGTGGTCGTTGGAGCCGGACCCTCGGGACTCACCGCAGCCCGCGAACTGAAGAAGGCCGGCCTCACTGTCGCCGTGCTTGAGGCCAGGGACCGCGTGGGTGGCCGCACCTGGACCGACACCGTGGACGGCGCCATGCTGGAAATCGGCGGCCAGTGGGTTTCCCCGGACCAGACCGTGCTCCTGGACCTCCTCCAGGAACTGAACCTGAAGACCTACCCCCGCTACCGGGAGGGTGAGTCCATGTACCTCGGCGCGGACGGCATCCCCGTCCGCTACAGCGGGGAAAGCTTCCCGGTCAACGCAGGCACCGAAGCCGAAATGGACAAGCTCATCGCACTCCTGGACGGGCTCGCGGCCGAGATCGGCCCCACCGAGCCCTGGGCCCACCCCAACGCCAGGGAGCTGGACACCATCTCCTTCCACCACTGGCTCCGGCAGCACTCCAGCAATGAGGAAGCCTGCAACAACATCGGCCTGTTCATCGCCGGCGGCATGCTCACCAAGCCGGCCCACGCGTTCTCAGCCCTGCAGGCCGTCCTGATGGCAGCCTCCGCGGGCTCCTTCACGCACCTCACGGACGAGGACTTCATCCTGGACCGCCGCGTGATCGGCGGGATGCAGCAGGTCTCCCAGCTGCTCGCGCAGGAGCTGGGGGACGACGTCGTCCTCAACTCCCCGGTGCGCACCATCAACTGCAAGCCGGACGCGGACGGCGGGCACCGCGTCACCGTCGAATCGGAACGTGCCGCCGTGAACGCCAGATTCGTGATCATGGCGGTGCCGCCCAACCTCTACTCCCGCGTCTCGTTCAACCCGCCGCTGCCGCGCCGCCAGCATCAGATGCACCAGCACCAGTCCCTGGGCCTGGTCATCAAGGTCCACGCTGTCTACAGCCGGCCGTTCTGGCGGAACTCCGGCCTGTCCGGCACCTGCTTCGGCGCCGGATCCCTGGTCCAGGAGGTCTACGACAACACCAACTTCGGCGACGCCCGGGGCACCCTGGTGGGCTTCATCTCCGACGAGAAGGCCGACGCCGTCTTCGAGTTGGGTGCCGAGGAGCGCAAGCGCGCCGTCCTGGAGTCCATTGCCGGGTTCCTCGGCGCCGAGGCGCTGGAACCCGAGGTCTACTACGAGTCCGACTGGGGCTCGGAGGAGTGGACCCGCGGCGCCTACGCCTCCAGCTATGACCTCGGCGGCCTCCACCGCTACGGCAAGGACCAGCACGCCCCCGTCGGGCCCATCTACTGGTCCTCCTCGGACCTGGCCGCGGAGGGCTACCAGCATGTTGACGGCGCCATCCGGATGGGCCGCCTCACGGCCGCCCGCATCTGCGAAGCCGCCCGCATCGCCGTGCCTGCCTAAGTCCCGGAGGGCGCGGGAAAACTCCGCACCGGCTGGAATATAAGCATGCTTACCAATAGGCTGGACCGATGGGGAGCGTCCCCGCATGCAGACGAACGAGGTGAAAATATGACTGACACCGAGAGCATCAGCAAGGTCACGGACATCATCAACCATTCCCACATCGGAATGCTGACCACCATCAACGAAGAAGGCGCCCTCGTCAGCCGGCCGCTGGCGGTCCAGGATGTCAAGGACGACGGCGACATGTGGTTCTTCACCGGCCTCGGCACCTCTCAGGTTGCCCACGTTCGGGCTGACCCGCGCGTCAACGTTTCCTTCGGCAAGAACACCGAATGGGTTTCCGTCGCCGGGACTGCCGAGGTGGTGACGGACCGGGAGAAAATCCGAGAGTTGTGGAACCAAGCGGTTGAAGCATGGTTCCCGGACGGGCCGGATACCCCGGAGGTATGCCTGCTCCGCGTCGACTCCGATTCGGCCGAATACTGGACCAGCCCCGGCGGGACCGCCGCAACAGTCCTCCAGTGGGTCAAGTCCAAAGTCACTCACAGCCGGATGAGCGTAGGCGAAAGCGGCACCGTAGAGCTGTAGGAAGGCCCTACGATCCGTTCAGGGCGCCGAGGACGGCGGGCAGCAGCACGTCGTCCCGGCCCCAGAACGGGTCCAGGACCTCCACGTACCAGGAGTCGGCGAGCAGCAGCGCCAGCGTGTCGTTGGTTTCATCGGCCCAGTCCTGGATCTGCTCCTCCGTGACGGGGTTCTCGCTGGACCCCAGGACGGTTACCACCTCGCCGCCGTCCAGGGTGACCGGGATGGCGGCGTTACTGGATTCGCCGGGGGAGTGGACCACGGTGACCAGTTCGGAGCGCGTGGACAGGGCCAGGAGTTCCGCGGCGGCTTCCGCGCCGCAAAACCCTGTGACGTACTGGCGCTGGGCGATGCCGGCGGAACGCAATCCCGGCTGCGATTCCTTGGTGAACAGCCCGTTCCGGTTCAGTTCAGCAAGCGAGACGGCGATGGGTGCGGTCTCGGCGTCGTAGCGTGCCGTGAAGGTGGCCGGCTGGAATTCACTGTGTCCTTCAAGCCAGCGCGCCGTGAGTTCGCCGGCAGCGGGCAAAGTGGTGGCCTGGCGCCAGGCGCCCCGGTCCTCCAGCCGCCTGCCGAACTGGTCGCGGTCTTCCGTTTCTTGAGGCTCCATGCTTCGGATGCTACGGCGCTGCGCCGCCGGACTCCAGCGCCTCCGACACAGCAGTTCATGCGCCACCCGGCAGTTAGTGGCCGCCTGCGGGGATTCCTGCCGCCTTTTCGGCGTCGGCGAGGGCGCGGCTGAAGCGTTCGACGGCGGGTGGGTACCCCTGGTGCCCCGCGGCCCGGAGTTGCTCGGCCTCGCGCATTGCCTTGATCACGGCTGCGGTCTGGGGCAGCCGGACATCGGTCATGGCCGGGTAGTCGATGCAGAACGCCGGATCCAGCTCGTATCGTCGCCAGCGCTCCAGCAGCACGCTGTGTTCAGCCTGCGCGGCCGTGTGCAGGGGCAGGTACTCCCGGCGCTGCCGTCGGAGGGACAGCCAGGCCACGATCCGCGGAGTGCCCCTGTACGCAGCGACGCCGGAAGCCACGGCCGCACCGGCAAGGAAGAGCCCGGCCCAGGCGGACGAAAGCGCCGGGATCAGCAGGGCAGGCAGGGCCACCGCTGAGCCGAGGAACAGATCCCAGAACAACTGGTCCGAACGCTCGGGTTCCCCGCCCGGCACGGCGAGGGACCGCCGTCGGACCTGGAAGACAGTAGCGGCCACGCTGACAACCAGCACGGTTCCGCACAATAGAAGGATCCAGGCCCCCTGGAACAGGGATTCTGCGATGGCTGCCACCTTGCACCTCCACGTCCACAGGCCCGGCGCTAAACGCCGGGCTGGTCCTTCCATTCCAGCGCCTCCCCGCGCCCCGGTCAATGGGCAGGCGGCCGGGTGGCAGGCCGGAGCACGGGCTGCCGGGACTTTCCGGCCAGGGGTGCGGCACGTACCTTGGGACCATGAGACTCAAAATGTGCAGCATGCATGTCCTGGACCCCGCCGCCGCCCATACCTTCTACACCGAGACGCTTGGCTTTGAGACACTGATGGCCATGCCGGAGTACAACCTGTACATCATCAAGGACCCCGGTGCCGGCCAGGGCTCAGTGGGCCTGCTCCTGGAACCGAGCGACAACCCGATCGGCGCCAGCTACATGAATGCCGTGCACGACGCCGGGCTCCCTGCCATCGTTTTCGGCGTCCCGGACGTGCGGGCGGAGTATGAGCGGCTGGTGCAGGCGGGCGTCAGCTTCAAGAGCGAACCGGCTGAAGACCCCTCTGGAGTCAGCGCCGTGTTCGATGACGGCTGCGGCAACTTCGTCCAGTTGCACCAGGACTGAGTTGCCCCTGGCATAACAGAGGCTTGTTCGCGGATCCGGACCATCAAGGGCCGGATCCGCGAACAAGCCCAGGTTAAGGGACTGCCCGGATTACTCGGCCTGGGCGCGGGCCCGCTTGGCGTCCTTCTTCGCGGATTCGTCCTTCACCCGCTGGGCTTCGGCCCGGACTGCCGCGTGGGTGGCGCGCTCGCTGACCAGCCACGCGGGGGGAGCCTGCAACAGCGCGGTAATTTCCGCCGTCGTCAGCGCTTCCTCAACGCCACCGCGGGACAGCCCGCTGATGGACACGTTCAGCTTCTGAGCCACCACCGGGCGGGGGTGAGGTCCGTTGCGGCGCAGTTCTGCCAGCCACTCCGGGGGGTTGGCCTGGAGCTCGGCGAACTCGGCGCGGGTGATGGTTGAATCCTGGAACTCCTGCGGTGTTGCGGGCAGGTAGATGCCAAGTTTCTTGGCAACGGTGGCCGGCTTCATGGACTGGGAGTTTGCAGAGGTCATGCTTCAAGGGTATCCGGGCGGACGGTACTGTGAAGACGTGCCCACCGACAACGCCCCCCAGACAGACACCGGTCCTGCAGGGTCAGCTGACCGCGCTGAGCCGGACGCTCCGCGCGTGCTCCGCGTCGCCTACGTGGCCGGGGTAACGCCCGGCAAGTGGATCCGCCGGTGGGAAGAGCGCGTGCTGGACGTTCCGCTGGAGGCGTTTATGTCCGACGACGGCGCGCAGGTTCAGGTGCTCCGCGACGGTTCCGCGGACCTCAGCTTTGTCCGCCTTCCGGTGGAGCGCGAAGGCCTCAACGTCATTCCGTTGTATGAGGAGCAGCCCGTGGTGGTTGCCCCCAAGGGCCACGAAATCTCGGTGTTTGAGGAAGTGGCCTTTGCCGACCTCGAGCAGGAAGCCTTCCTGGACGTCACCGCCCTGGGGGGTCCGGAAGCGGCCCTGCAGGTGGTGGCCACCGGCGCAGGCCTGGTGGTCCTGCCCATGTCCGTGGCCCGGCACTTCAACGTCAAGGACACCGTAGCGCGGCGCCTAACCGGCGCCCCGGCCACCGGAATTGCCGTCGCCTGGCCCGCGGATTCCACGGACGAGATCATCGAGGAATTCATCGGGATAGTGCGCGGACGTACCGCCCAAAGCTCCCGGCAGCCCTCCGCCCAACCCGTCCAGGCCAAAAAGGAGCCCAAGCCGGACCGGCGCGGTACCGGAGCCAAGAAGGCTCCCAAGGTGGCCCAGCGCTACGCCCCGAATCCGGACAAGGGCCGGGGCAAGGGCTCCCGGAAAAAGGGCAAGCGCTAGCACCCCTTAGGCACCAAAAGGGCCGGCTCCGTTCGGAGCCGGCCCTTCTGAACCTATGCGTCCCTACGTGTTCTGGACGTTGGTTTTGGCGTCGGTGGCGCGGTCTTTGACGTCGGTGACGGCGCCTTGGCCTTCGGCTTTGACGTTTTGGGCGGCGTCAGTGGCGGT